>CALMWO010000316.1 GCA_937873805.1 uncultured Hyphomonadaceae bacterium | reverse complement strand
CAGCACGCAGACGGTAGACGGTTTTGCCGTTCACGTCTGCCTGCACGACGAACCTTTCCGCAGCTGAAAAGAACTCCGGCAACGCCTTCGCGCGCTTGTCCCATTCCGCAATCGCGCCCGCCTCGCTCGAAGGCGCAGCCACCTGCACAAGCCATTTTCCACCCGATGCAAACGCCGGCTTGAACGCGCCAACAGGAGCAACAGCCACGGGAGCCGCAGCAACAGGCGCAACAGCAGCCGCCGGCTTCGGCAGATCAATCGCCGTCTTGGCTGGCGCAGCAGCAGTCGTTGCAACAACCGGCGCCGGCGCAGGCTTTGACACCACAGCAGCCGGCGGCGTTACCGCTGGCTGCTTCAGCGGCGCTGGCGGCGGAGCCGTATATTTCGACGGCGCGGGAGCAGGCGCAGCGGCGGCCGTTTGCACAGGCGCAGGCGCAACCACTTTCGGCTCGGCCCGCACTTCCGGCGGCGTATCTGCGACAGGCGCAGGCCCACCTTCAAGCTGTTCCAGAATCTCGGCAGGCTCTGCGTCAGCGACCGGCAGGGCGATCTCACGCGGCGGCGTCTTAAACGCACCGGCGGATGCAAGCTGCGGCGTCGATTCAACTTCGTCCGTCCGCACGCCTTCGCGATAAGCGTTCCACACGACCACGCCGAACACGGCAACGATTACCAGTGCGCCAACCAGCAGGATCGGCCCACGGCTTCCGACATCGCCTCCGCGATGCGGCGCCCCACTCTCGCGCAGCGGCGTGTAATCAGACTTGCGACGGCTATCGGCATTCCGGCGATCCGCCTTCTTGCGGCGCTCGCCGTTCTCGTTGCGACGATCCTTGGTGGACCGTTCAACGAGGAAGCCCGCTTCGTCGACATCCATGTCCATCGGATCGGGATAGTCGTTGTCGCGATCATTGGCCGGTGGCGTGATCGGCTTTTTCTTCGAGCCGAAGATGACACGATCGAGGCTGGCGCTGTCTTCAGCTTCGCCGCTCTCTTGCGGACGGACGGGGATCACGGATCGAGAATAGCGGGTCATGGCCGGAACCGGAGCTTTCCTGAGCATGCGGGCGCCCACGTCCCGCCAGCCTGGAACCCTGCCAAACGTGCGTTAACGAACAGGAAAGACTTGGAACCCGGTTTTGACGGTCGCGCTCACCGCGCGATCCCCCTCCGTCTCGCGTGCTTCTCACGCGATCCACCTCTCCCTGCTCCGCATGGGGAGGCAAACCACCGGCGCCTTGCCTCCCTAAGTCCGCAGGACTGGGGGAGGTGGATCGCAGCGGCTTCGCGGCGAGACGGAGGGGGCTCTCACCCAACATCCGCCCTGGGTTCTCACACCCACCGCTCAAGATTGAACAACCGGCGATGCTCGTCGATTGCGTACGTGTCCGTCATGCCCGCGATATAGTCGCAGACGATGCGCGCGCGCTTCATTGCGTCTGCCGCATTCGCGCGCTCGCGCCACGGCGCCGGCAGCGCTTCGGGTTCCGCGAAATAGAGCCCGAACAACTCACGCACCACGCGCCGCGCCTGGCTCATCATCCGATTGACCTTCGGATGCCGGTACATGCGGTTGAACAGGAACTCTCGCAGGGGCTTCTGCTTTTCCAGCAGATCGTCGGAGAATGCCGCAAGCGGACGTTCCAGCGCCCTCACCTCTTCGACCGATCCCGGCTTCGCCAGCGCCGCCCGGGTCTGGAATTCGGAAATCAGATCGCGCGTCCAGATGCCGATCAGCCTGCGCACCATCTCGGCCAACACGCGATCATGCTCAAGCGCGGGAAACTCCGCGCGCACGGCGCGCAGCACATCGCCGGTCAGTGGAATGTCCAGCAGGTCATCGATGTCGAGCATGCCGGCGCGAACGCCGTCGAGAATGTCGTGATTGTTGTACGCGATGTCATCCGCCAAGGCCGCGACCTGCGCCTCGGGACCGGCAAACGTATCAAGCTCCAGCGACTGCAACGCCTCATAGTCGCGGAAGGCGGCAGGCAGGTCTTCGAGCGGCTTGTCCGGCGTCACCAGCGGGCCGTTGTGCTTGATGACGCCTTCAAGCGTCTCCCATGTCAGGTTCAGCCCGTCGAATTTCGGATACTTCCGCTCAAGCTTCGTCAGCACGCGCAACGCCTGCGCATTGTGATCGAAGCCATCATACTGTTTCATGACTTCGTTCAGCGCCGTCTCGCCGGCATGACCAAACGGCGGATGCCCGATGTCATGGGCCAGCGCCAGAACCTCGGCGAGGTCCTCATCCAGCCCCAGCACCCGCGCCACCGTGCGGGCAATCTGCGAGACCTCCAACGAGTGGGTCAGCCGCGTCCGGTAATGGTCGCCCTCATGCGCGACGAACACCTGTGTCTTCTGCTTCAGGCGGCGGAAGGCGTCCGAATGGATGATCCGGTCGCGGTCGCGCTGGAATTCGGTGCGGGTGGCGCTGGGGGACTCAGCATGCAGCCGCCCGCGCGACAGATCCGGATTGGTCGCAAAGACCGCTCGCGGAGGCGCAGTAAACCCCTTCGTGTGGGCAGGAGGGGGCATGGTAGACTTCCCTTTAAGCTTCCGGCTTCATATCTGAGATGCTGCGAACAACGAATTAAGGCCCCAAATGGCTGATACTGCGACAGCAACCCCGGAAATCGGCCTCAGCGCCTCTGCGGCGCGGCGGATCAACAAGATCACCGCCGGCCAGCCGGCGGGCACGATGCTGCGCGTCGAAGTGATAGGTGGGGGCTGTTCGGGATTTTCCTACCGCTTCGGCTTCGCAGACAAGGCGAACGCCGACGACAAGGTAATCGAGCGTGACGGGGCCAAGGTCGCGATCGACGAGGCGAGCCAGCCCTTCCTGGCAGGCTCGGAAATCGACTTCGTGGAAGAAATCATCGGCGCCGCGTTCCGGGTCCACAACCCGAACGCCACCAGCGGCTGTGGCTGCGGCACCAGCTTCTCGGTCTGACCCCAAACGCAGAACGCCCGGCCTTGGGGGCCGGGCGCTACGTCTTGGATCTTCATAACATTACGATGCGCGAGCGAGCCTAGTTCTGGCGCCCGCCACGTCCGCCACGATCACGGCTCTTCCCGCCATCGTCGCTCTTGCCCGGATTGTATTTGTTGGGCCGGCCCCCTTGGCCGCGATCATCATCGCTCCGATCATTGTTCCGCTGCTGTTGCGGCGGCGGAGCAGGCGCTGCCTGCTGCGGCTGTGAACCGCCCTGCGCGCCCTGACGTCCATTGTCGCGTCCGCCCCGATCACCGCTACGGTCACCGCCGCGATCGTCATCACGTCCACGGTTTCCACCGCCGGCTGGATTGTACCGATTGCCATTACCGCGCTGCCCACCATCAAGCTGAGGAGGTGGCGTCGGCGTTGCACGCGGAGGCTGCTGTCCCTGGAACAGGGGCGGGTTCCTGCCGTCATTGTTGCCGCCGCGATCATTCCCGCGTCCGCCATTCTGACCGTTGTTGCCACCGCCATTCCACTGACCGCCACCCGGCGGATTTGCCCGCGGCCGATCATTGTCCCGTCCGCGATTGTCATCGCGCCCACGATCCCGATCGCGATTGTCGTTCTTGCCTGAGAACAGCGGCGGATACCTGTCGCGGTCATTGTCGCGCCCGCGATCGCCATGATTGCCGCCGCGATTGTCCTGATAGCGGTACTGTTTGTAGCCGCGATAATTGTCCCGTCGGAAATGCCTGCTGTGGTCGCGTAGATAGCTGCCGCCGATGCGGGTCTGGTACCAGAAGTAGCCATCCGACGCCCAATAGCCGCCGTACACGGGACCGTAAAAATCGTCGTAGTACGCGTCGTACCAGATGCCGCTACCATAGGACGGGCTGTAGTAGCCGTTGCCATAGCTGGAACCGTAGTCGTTGTAGCCGTAGCTGTCGTAGCCATAGTCGCTATAGCCATAGTCGCCATACCCGTAGTCATAGACCGACGAGCAGGCGCTCAGGCCGATGAGCGCGGCCGGAACAGCCGCAAGTGCGAGGAGCTTTTTCATATGAACAGTTTCGCATGCGAACCTGAACGCCACGCAACGGTTTGACCGCAAGCTGAAGAATCCGCGCCTGCCTTACACAGGTTTCGCAGCTCAAATCGCTCCACGCGGCCCTGCGGGAACCGGAACCTCAGAAACCGGCTGCTCGCGCGGCGGACTCCCCGGCCCGTAAAATGGCCCATATGCGCCAGCAAAGCGGGAAACGCCGTCATACCCGCCTGCAGCCGTGCCACACGCGACAAGGGCGCAAATTCCCCAGATCGCCACCAGCGTCGTCAGCAATGTCCTCATCACAGCCTCCGGGATCGGTCCCGGTTGAACCCGTTCAGGCGGATGTAGTTCCGGCCAGACGCGCTCAGGCCTGCATCGTCGGTCCCGCCCCGGACGTGTCATCCTTCGGCGGCGCAGGGAGTTCGGGATAATCGACCAGCGTGATCCGCTTCGGCCGCATCAGGCCGAGCACGGCCAGGAAAGCGATAGCGATGACGCCGACCGCAATGAGGGTCGCAATCATTGGCTGTGTCATGTTCGGCCCCGATCCGCAGACTGTGTGAGCCGCAAGGCTCGGCGTGTTCTACCCAGAGGGTCAACCGAACAAATGGTCATGTTGCGAGCCATGTTCCTGCCCGATTTGGCGCGACGACTTCCAATGCTCGCCATGCCGTGGCTAAGGTCGCCGCAGAGGGCTCAGCAATGAATGTAACCGAAGCAGTACGGCAACGAATCTCGACGCGGGGATTCCTCGACACCCCCATCCCGCGCGACCAGCTCGCCGAGCTGCTGGAAACCGCACAGCGCTCGCCTTCAGGCGGCAACCTGCAGCCGTGGAAGGTGATCGCCGTTACAGGCGCCGCAAAAGACGAGGTCATCGGCATCGCGCATCGCGTGCTCGCCGCAGACCCGATGGGCGTCGTGCCCGGCGATCGGCCCGTCTATCCTGATCTGAACGCGATCGACCCGGTCTATAACGAGCGCCGCAAGCGCGTGGGCGAGATGATGTACGCCAAGATCGGCATACCGAAGGAAGACCGTGCCGGCCGCATCCAGTGGTTCGCCAACAACTACCGCTTCTTTGGCGCGCCTGTCGGCCTGTTCCTGATCATCGACCGCCGCATGGGCCATGGCCAGTGGGCGCACATGGGCATGTACATGCAGACCATCGCCCTGCTTGCCGAGGAGCGCGGCTGGGGCACCTGCATGCAGGAATGCTGGGCCCGGCTGCGCGTCGAGCTGCACGACCATTTCAATCTCGACGAGCATCACATGCTTTACGCTGGCATGGCGCTTGGCGTGCCCGACCCCGACGAAGCGGTGAACGATCTCTACGCGGACCGCGCACCGCAGGGCGAAGTGGTCGAGTTCCGCGGCTTCTAGGGGAACAGCCCGCTAACTGCCCCCGATTATGCCCATCCGCGTCATACCCAGTCGCTGGGCCGCCGCCATGACGTGCGCCACGACGCCATACTTGGCGAGCCGATGGGACTCGATGTGCAGTTCCGGCTGCATTGCTCGCTTCGCTTCCACACTCAGCCGCTGATCCAGACCCACGCGCGAGACCACTTCACCGTTCCAGGTGATCGATCCGTCGAAGTCGACCCGTATCCGCACGGGCGCAGGCGTCTCCGGCGCCTCGGCACAATCCGGGCACGGGACCGGCGTATCCAGCTTCACCGCATGGCGCTGCGGCGGCAGCGTCACGATCAGCATGATGAGCAACACCAACATCACATCGATCAAAGGTGTTGTGTTGATTTCAGATACAGGTTCGCCTTCCCGCAGAGTACCAGCCTGCATGGCCATGAACGTCTCCTGATTTTGACGGCGCGCGGCGATCCACTACCGCTGAGATTACGATTGTAATCTTCATTCGATCACTCCGCAAGCGCTTCCGTTTCCGGCCAATCGCGCTATCAACCATGCGATGAAGATTGCCACCTGGAACGTCAATTCCGTCAACGCGCGCCTTCCAACAGTGCTGGAGGTGTTGAAGACCTGCGATGCAGATGTCTGGTGCCTGCAGGAAATCAAATGCATCGACGAGAAGTTTCCACGCGAAGAGATCGAGGCGCTGGGCTTCAACTGCGCGGTGTTCGGCCAGAAGACCTATAACGGCGTCGCCGTGCTCTCGAAGCACCGCATCTCCGATGAAGTGCGCGGCTTGCCCGGCGAGCCGGAAGACGAACAGAGCCGCTATCTTGAGGTGCTGATCGAAGCCCCGCGCCCCATCCGCGTGGCCTCTGTCTACCTGCCCAACGGCAATCCGCGGCCCGGCGACAAGTACGAATACAAGTTGCGCTGGATGGATCGTTTGATCCAGCGCGCAACGACGCTGCTCGAAACGGAAGAAGCCGTCGTTCTCGCTGGTGACTACAACTGCATCCCGCGCGATGAAGACTGCTGGGATCCGCGCGTCTGGGGCGAAGATGCGCTTGCCTTTCCAGCCACGCGCGAGCGTTTCCGCAAGCTGCAATATCTTGGCTACACGGACGCCTTCATGGCGCGCGACGGGCGCATGCAGAAATACACCTTCTGGGATTACCAGGCCGGCGCCTGGCAGAAGGACTGGGGCATTCGCATCGACCACCTCATGTGCTCGCCGCAGGCAGCCGACCGCCTCAAGTCGATCGCCATCCACCGTGCGGCGCGCGGCATGGATAC
>CALMWO010000315.1 GCA_937873805.1 uncultured Hyphomonadaceae bacterium | reverse complement strand
CTCGATAGTGTGCTCGGCGTAATATTCCAGCGGCTTCAGGAACAGCCGCTCGGCCTCCATCTCGCCCTTGAAGTAGGCCTTGGACAGAGGCGGTCGCTGATAAGGCGGCGCGGGCTCATCGCCGATCAGCGTGATCGCGCCCTCATAGCCCGCCAGCCGCAACGAATACGCCGCCTGCCCGCCGGCCTGACCTGCGCCGATGATTGCTATGCGCTGAGGGGCGCCGGACATTCGATAACCCTTCCCGAGAGGCCCGCCTCATAGCATGACCGCCTCATGAAAACAGGACGTTTTTCCGGGCTAAACGCAGCTTAACATCACAGCCATTGTCAGACCCTCATCGGGGCTTCAAACCACCCTCATGGCGCAACGCGTTCTCACTCTTGCCCTGCCCGACGACGACGCCACCGCTGCCCTCGGCGCGCGTCTGGGCGCCCATGCGCGCGCGGGCGACGTCATCGCGCTGGTGGGTGATCTCGGCGCGGGCAAGACCACACTCGCCCGTGGCCTGATCCGGCATATGACGGGCCCCGAAACGGAAGCGCCCAGCCCCACTTTCACGCTGGTGCAGACCTACGAGACCCCCGCCTTCCCGATCTGGCATTTCGATCTCTATCGCCTCGAACACCCCGGCGAGGCCCGCGAACTCGGGATGGAAGAAGCTGTGGACGGCCTGGCCCTCATTGAATGGCCGGAAAGACTTGGACGTGATCTTCCGGCCCAACGGCTGGAAGTTCAGCTAAGCTTTGGCGGCCCCGAACGAATCGGGGGGGGCCGAATTGCCCGGCTTGTGGATTTTGATGACTGGAGTGCGCGTATCGATGGCGACTGGCGACCCCAATCTTGAGCAAGAATCACCATGAATAACAACCTGCGCTCAAGCGAGATCCAGGAATTCCTCACACGCGCTGGCTGGGGCGAAGCCGCGCGCACGCCGCTCAACGCCGATGCCTCCACGCGCCGCTACGAGCGCATGCGCCGCAAGACCGAGACGGCGATGCTGATGGACGCCCCGCCGCTCGAATCCCTGCCATGCCCGCCCGGCGCGTCTGACGAGGAACGCCTCGCGCTCGGCTGGAACGCCGTCTCGCGCCTCGCCGCCTCGCGCGTCGAAGCCTTCGCCGCCGTCGCCGGGCATCTCGTGAACCTCGGCCTCTCCGCGCCGAAAATCCTCGACCAGGATATCACGCACGGCCTCGCCATCCTCGAAGACCTTGGCGACGATCTGTTCGCCGAAGTCATCGCACGCGGCGGCGACGAGATCGCGCTCTACGCTGCCGCCGGCGAAGTCCTCGCCGCCGTCCATCGCGCGCCTGCGCCCTTCACGCTGCCCTATCGCGGCGGCGAATGGCCGATCCTGTCCTACGATCATCTTGCCCTCTCCGCGAACGTCGACCTCTTCGTCGAATGGATGCCGCAGCGCGACCTGAATATGCGCATCACCGAACAGACCCGCCTGCGCTGGGAGCGTGTGCGCGAGAACCTGATCGCCAAGGCCGAGGATTATCCCCGCGCGCTCATCCTGCGTGACACGCACGCCGAAAACCTCATCTGGCTCCCGCAACGCGACGGCCTGCAGCGCGTCGGCCTGCTCGACTTCCAGGACGCCGTCCTCGGCTGGGGCGAGTGGGACATGTCGATGCTGCTGCACGACGCCCGTCGCGATGTCTCGCCGGAAGCC
>CALMWO010000314.1 GCA_937873805.1 uncultured Hyphomonadaceae bacterium | reverse complement strand
AGATCGCGCGCCGTCGCAAGCAGATCCTTGAACTTCACGGTCTGATTACAGCGCACGCACGGGATCGGCGTTGAGCCTTTCAGATACGTGTCCGCAAAGTCTTCCATCACTTGCTGACGGAAGCGGCTTTCGTAATCGAGCACGTAATGCGGAATGCCGAGCGCTTCGGCAACGCGGCGGGCATCGTGAATGTCTTGGCCGGCGCAGCAGGCGCCCTGCTTTTTCAGCGCGGCGCCATGATCGTAAAGCTGCAGCGTGACGCCGATCACATCGTAACCGGCATATTTCAGCAGGGCCGCGACGACGGAGGAATCCACGCCGCCCGACATGGCCGCGACGACGCGGGTTTCCGAGCGCGGCTTGTCGAACCCGAGATCGAGGTCCGCCCCCGACAGGTCGACGTCTTTCAGTTGCGAGAAATCACAAAGGCCGTCGGCGACCGGCAGGTCGATCTCGATTGGCGCATTGCCAGAGGGAATGGCAGGCCCGCCACGGGGCTCGATAAGGGTCGTCATCTGCGCGTCTCCCACGGGTTCAAGGCCCGAAGCAGGTTGCTGTTGCGCAGGCTCTTACAGGAAAGTCGGGGCGAAAAACAGGCCCTTTTCCGCCCCTTCGCAGGCCCATTCGGTCGCGCTAGCCTTTACCCATGTCGAAACCCCTGCCCGATCCGCCCTCGCCGCATCACTTCCAGACCAGCCAGCCGCGGGAGCTTCTGGCGTGTATCGAGTTTGCGGCGTCGCAGGCGGATCAGGCCGCCGACGATCATGGCGCGTGGCGCTGGCTTATCATCTCGATGACACTGGCTGTTCAGAACGCCTGTCTCTGCGCGCTGGATACGGACGACGAATTTGGCTCCAAGGGCATGACGCGGATGGACGCCCGCGCCATCACGCGGTGGACCAAGGGCGGCCGCAACGGCCCTGCCCCGCAGGCCGTGCGTGAGCCGCGTATCGTCTCGCCGCTTGAACTTCTGCGCCGCACAGGCGACTCGTTCTTCCTGCGCCCGCCCTATCAGCTGCCACTCAACAGACAGATCAACGAAGCGTTCGACGACCTCGTTCACCTGCGCAACACTTTCCTGCATTTCAGCGAGGATGGCTGGACGTTCGACCTGCGCGAGATTCCGCCGCTGGTTATGACGGCGTGCAACATTGTTCGCCACCTTGCGGTGACCCAGCCCGTCTATCTGAAGCGCGCCGAACCGCGTCATCGTGAGCGCGTTGCGGCGGCGCTCGATCGCATCAAAGCGGCGATGGATCACTATCCGGGGATGGACGGCTGACGGCCGCGCCGCCAAGTCCATTGGCGTTTTCGCAACTCGGGAAATGAGTCAGCTAGCGCGTGCGGCCCAGCGCTGCGAGCTCCGCGTCGGGATCACCGCCCAGCTCGCGCACCGTCTCTTCCCAGCGGGCCAGTGCATCCCAGTAATAGTCGAAAATGCAGGGGCAGCAGCCGCGATGACAGCAGCTGTCATCATCCGGCTTGTTCGGCGGACGCGGGAATGCGGAGGGCGAACTCATCGCCCTCCGCTAACGCAATTTTCCTGCCGCGTGTAGGCGCCAGCCTACTTGCACTCGAACTGGTCCGGGCTCTTGCCGTCGCCCGTGCCTTTGTAGACTGCCTGCTTGGGCCAAGCGCAGAGCTTGCGCGACCCGCCGGCGGCGAAGCTTGCCGTCAGTTCTTCAGGGGCCGCAGCGCCCGCAACCCATTTGTCGAGCGCGTCGATGAAATCGACCCGGTCCGGCCCCGGCCCACCGGCGCAATGCATCACGCCCGGCATCATGAACAAGCGCACGTCGCCCTTCGCTGTCGCGTCGTTCGCATACACCTTGTCGAGATAGTTCAGGCTCATGAAGGGCGAGAGCGCCGAGTCAGACCAGCCATGATACATCAGCAGC
>CALMWO010000313.1 GCA_937873805.1 uncultured Hyphomonadaceae bacterium | reverse complement strand
GAAGTGTATGTGGATGATGCTCGCCGGAGCGAGCTGCGCGCGAACGCACGGGCGCCGGCGCGGCTGGTGAACAACATCAATGGCTATGTGAACAGCGGCGGCCTGATGGGCAGCGCGCTCCACCAGGAAGATGGCGGCTATCCCGTGCTGTTGCTTCACGGTCCGCAGCCGGACAATGATCCGAACCACACGCTGCTCAGCGACCAGCGGAACGGAATCGGCGTTGACCGTATGCTCGAGCTTTTCGCCGCCTACGGGCACGATATGCGTGCCAAAAATTCCTGATCGATAGACATCATGACCAACCTCACGCAGCTCACCCTCTCCGACGCCGTTGATGGCCTGAAGGCGAAGCAGTTTTCGTCGAAGGAAATCACCCAGGCTTTCCTGACGGAGATCGAGAAATCGAACCCGCACCTCAACGCCTATGTCGTCGTGACGGCGGACAAAGCGCTGAAGATGGCGGAGGCTTCGGACGCGAACCTGAAGGCGGGCAAGGGTGGAAGGCTGGAAGGCGCGCCGCTGGGCATCAAGGATCTGTTCTGTACGGCGGGCGTTCGGACCACTGCCTGCTCGAACATTCTGGGTGAGTTCACGCCGACCTATGAAAGCACGGTCACGCAGAACCTGTGGGATCAGGGCGCGGTGATGCTGGGCAAGCTGAACATGGACGAGTTCGCCATGGGATCGGCAAACGAGACATCGCGCTTTGGGCCGCCTGCTTCGCCGTGGCGTCGTCAGGGTTCGAACGTGAAGCTGACGGCGGGCGGATCGTCTGGCGGTTCGGCGACGGCTGTATCGGCTGATCTCTGCCTTGCGGCGACGGCTTCGGACACCGGCGGATCGATCCGTCAGCCTGCAGCGTTCACCGGCACCGTGGGCATCAAGCCGACTTATGGCCGGGCGAGCCGGTACGGCATGGTGGCGTTTGCATCCTCGCTGGATCAAGCGGGACCGCTGGCGAAGAATGTCAAAGACGCGGCGCTGATGCTTGAGATCATGTGCTCGGCTGATGCGAAGGACTCGACCTCGCTGCACCTGCCGGTGCCGGAGTGGACGAAGTCGGTCGGTCAGTCCGTGAAGGGCATGCGGATCGGCATTCCGAAGGAATACCGTGTCGATGGCATGCCGGACGAGATCGAGAAGCTCTGGCAGCAGGGCATCGCGTGGCTAAAAGCCGAAGGCGCGACTATTGTGGACGTGTCGCTGCCGCACACGAAATACGCGCTGCCGGCCTATTACATCGTGGCGCCGGCGGAGGCTTCCTCGAACCTCGCGCGCTATGACGGCATTCGCTACGGCGCGCGGCAGTCGGGCGATGGCTCGCTGACGTCGACCTATGAGACGACGCGCGCGACAGGATTTGGCGCGGAAGTTCAACGCCGACTGTTGATCGGCACTTACGTGTTGAGCGCCGGATATTACGACGCATATTACCTTCGCGCCCAGAAAGTGCGGACGAAGATTCTCGAGGATTTCGAGAAGGCTTTCGAACAGTGCGATGCGCTGCTGACCCCAGCTACGCCGAGCGCGGCGTTTGGGTATGGCGAGAAGGGCGTCGATCCGGTCGAGATGTATCTGAACGACATCTTCACTGTGACGGCGAACCTTGCAGGTCTGCCCGCGATTGCTGTTCCGGCCGGGATCGACGCGCAGGGGCTGCCGCTTGGGCTGCAGGTGATCGGCAAGGCGCTGGATGAAGAAGCGTGCTTCAAGGTTGCCGGCGCGATCGAGCGGGCGGCCAATTTCACCGCGCGGCCGGCGCGCTGGTGGTAGGTGAAGCTCGACCCTGACAAGCGGAAGCTGATGGCCGTGTCGGGTGTGATCCCGGCGATTGCGCTGGCGGCGGGGCTTTTGTCAGTGTCGCCAGAAAGTTCGCTGAGAGCGATGTACTGGCCGTGGTTGCCGGTTGCTGCGCTGGTGATTGGCGTACTGGGCAGTACGCTTTTCTGGCTGGTGTTCGTTCCCTGGCGCGACCGGAAACAGGGCGATAAGCGGGACTGATCCGCTTCTGTAGCTGGCGTGCGTTGACGCTGTGCCGCGCATTTGCTGACACGACACTGTCAGCAGAGGGCTGGCAGTGAGTGCGTCATGAGCCTGTTTGCGGATTCCATCCTGCTGAAACCTGCCGGGGAGAATCTCTGGGCCGGTGAGGCCGATCCGGCCTACGCGCGCCAGGGTGGCAGGTTTGGGGGGTGGACAGCGGCGGTGCTGTTGCGGGCCGCGATGCTGGAGCCGGGCGAGCGGGGCGATCCACTGTCGCTCACGGTGCTTTACACCGATGCGATTGGCGACGGGCCTGTCGAGGTTTCGACGCGGTTGTTGCGGCAGGGGTCGCGCCTGCAGTTCTGGCGCTCCGAGATTTCACAGCGGGGCAAGCTTTGCGCGCATGCTCAGGTGACGTTCGGCCATCGCCGCAAGACAACGGCATTCACTGATGCGGTGATGCCGAGCCCGCCCCCACCAGAAAGCGACAAGCTGGTGGAATCCGTGCCGCCCGTGCCGTTCGGCCAGCAATTCTCGGCGCGATGGGCGACAGCTTCGCCCTTGCTGGCTGATGTGGATGGTCCGGCGAGTTCGCTGTTCTGGATCAAGGACAAGTTCGGGCGCGGGATCGATCATGTCCTGCTGACGGCAATGGCCGACTTTGCGCCGCCGCGCGTGATCTACAAGACGAAGAAGTTCGTGAATTCGTCGACGGTGTCGATGACGGTGCATTTCCATGCGACCGACGACGAGCTGGTTCAGGTGAATGACGGCTACGTGCTGAGCGAGGTTCACTGCAGGCGTTGCGAAGGCGGCTATTTCGACCACGAGCTGAAGTTGTGGAGCCGGTCGGGCGCGCTGCTGGCCACGAGCGAGCAGGTGGCGGCGTTCCGGGACTAGGCGCGGCTGACGCCTCAGGCGTTGAGACGTTTCACGAACCACTCTGTGAGGTGACTCCAGACGTGTTTGTCGGCTTCGTCTTCGACGCCGTGTTCGAGATTGGGGTTGTCGTTGATCTCGATGACGATGGGGCCTTGCGGGCCGGTCTTGATGTCGACGCCATAGAAGCCGTCGCCGATGAGGTTGGCGGCGCGGACGCCGATGTCGACGACGTCTTGCGGAGCCTCTGCGACTGAGATCGTCTTGTGGCCGCCCTCGACGGCGCTGCCATCAGGCTTGTGGTTCATGATCTGCCAGTGGCCGCGGGCCATCTTGTACTGGCAAACGAAGAGCGGGCGCTTGTCGAGGACGCCGATGCGCCAGTCGAATTCGGTTGGAACGAATTTCTGCGCGATGCAGAGATCGGACTCTTCCAGAAGCGTGGCGACGATGGCTTTCAGCTCAGCCATGTCGTGCGCCTTCTTCACGCCGCGCGAGAAGGAGCCATCCGGGATTTTCAGGACGACCGGGAATTTGAGGCGGTCGGCCACTTCTTCCAGATTGGTCTTGTCCTGGATGATGATGGTCTCAGGCGCGGGCAGGCCGGCGCCGAGGAGGCGCTCCCAGAGATAGACCTTGTTCGTGCAGCGCATCATCGAGACGGGGTCGTCGATGACGGGCATGCCTTCGGCCACGGCGCGGCGGGCGAAGCGGTACGTGTGGTTAGTGATCGAGGTAGTTTCGCGGATCATCAGGGCGTCGAATTCGGCGAGGCGATCGAGGTCCTTTTTCGAGATCGGCTCGATCTCGACGCCATCTTTCTCGGCCAGCCGGGCCCAGTGTTTCAGGGACTCGATGTTGGATGGCGCGAACTGCTCGTTCGGGTCGTGCAGGACGGCAATAGACCATTTGGCGATGGTGCGGGCCTTGGGGTTCTTCCAGACGCGGCCGGTATAGGTGGTGAGGCTTTCGACGAAGAATTTCAGCTCGTCGTCCTCAAGGCGGGTGAAAGGCGAGAGCTTGATGCGCTTGACCTTGTATTTGCCCGGCTGCCCGTTCTCGCTGGTGGTGACGATGAGGGCGGGCGCGCGGTACCAGTCGAAGAGCTGGCGGGCAAATTTACGGAAGCGCTCATCCTGCACCTCGCCGAAGCAGACAACGAGACGCTCTGGCACCGGGCCGTTCTCGGGGAATTTATCGAGGTCCTTGTTGAGCAGCTCTTCAAGGACCGAGATCGCATCCTCGTGCATGTCGCGATCATAGAGGTCGAGCATGGTCTCGACCGTCGGGATGACGCGGTGACCGCGCGCTTCGCCCAGCAGCGAGGCGTAGTAGCCGTCGGTCTGGTAATTGTAGCTGCGGGCGAGGTTGATGATCTTGGGGCGGGCGCCGGATAGCAGCTTCGGCTGCAGGACGTAGTCGCGCGAGGTCATCATGCGGAAAGGCGCGCCCAGCGCGGCCAGGTCTCGCAGGTCGTCAGCGATCAGGATCCAGTCGTTGTTCACTTGGCGCGGTTCTCTTGGGAGGTCAGCTGCTTTTCAAAGCGGAGGGCGGAAGCGCCGTCCTGATAATAGTCTTCGTAGCGCCCGATGCGAACGTAGCCGAGCGTTTCGTAGAGGGCGATGGCAGGGCGGTTCTTTTCGCGGACTTCCAGGCGCAGGCGGTCGCAGCCGCGCTTGAGGGCGGCGCGCTCGCAGGCGTCCATCAGCCGGCGGCCGATGCCGCGGCCGCGGGCGTTGGGAACGCTGGCGATGGAATAGAGACGGGCGAGGGTCGAGCCGCGGCGGAAGAAGACCATGGCGTAGCCGGCCAGCAGGCCGCCGATGGTGGCGGCAAAGACATCGGCGGTTGGCGAGCGAAGGTTGCGGGCGAGGGCGCGGGGTGAGAGCCGGTCGTAGGTGAACGAGGCGGCTTCGATCGCTTCCAGTGTGGGCGCGTCGGCGGGGGTGGCGGCGCGGATGGCGACGCGGTCGGCGGGAGCCCGTTGGGCTTTGGAGGGCGCGGCGAGGGCGCTCATGAGCGGGTGGTGGTCTCGGTCTCGAGGCGGCGCACGGGAGATGCCCAATCAATCTTCGCTGGGTTATGCCCCACAGCCCATCTCGGCTCTTGCAAGCGTGGGCACGAAGAGGCGGGATTAATACCAATCGTGTGAGTCTGTCGATAGACATAGACGCCAGACTTGCGGCGGCAGTACGGCGGCAGGCGTACAGCGGCGTGGCGGGCGACCGCCATGTCTCGCGCGGATGAGGGAGGATGCGGTGATGGGCATGGGCGTGAGGGGCATGGGGCTGCGCCGCGAGACTGTCACATGGGGCGTGATCGGCGTGATCTCCGGCCTGGGGATGGCGATGGCGGCGCAGCTGCTGATCGCGCCGGATGTCGGGCCGCCGCCGATGTTTCCATTCCAGGACAAGGTGTTTCACGTCGTGATGTTCGGGTGCCTGACGGGGCCGGGGGTGCTGGTGCTGCCGAGGCGGTATCTGTGGTTCTGGCTGGCGCACATGGTGGCGCTGGGGGGCGGGATCGAGATCGTGCAGGCGCGCGGGGGCGAGGGGCGATCTGGCGATGTGCTGGATTTCATCGCCGATTGCGTGGGGATCGCGGCGGCCCTTGGCGTAGGGCGGTGGTTGCGGACGCGATTCGAATTGGTTGCGGGTGCGGAAAGGTGAAACCCGCCCACATTTCGGGCGTATGTGAACTGGGTCGAATTCGGAGGTTCTGTGCGATGAGCCAGGAAAGCGAACTCGCCCACGCCGAGCTTACCCATGTGCGCGAGCAGGTTGGCATTCTCGCAGAGCAGGTCGGGCGGTTGCTCGATGTTATCGCGTGTCAGGATGCGAGGGGCGACGACAAGAGGTTGGCCCAGGACAAGCTGGCGGTGCTGGAATCCCTGATGTGGAAGCTTCATGCGCGCCACAACCGACTGAAAGCATCGGTTGTGGGGTTCGGGCCGGTGGATCCGCGGAAGCTGAATTAGTTCGGGCGTGCTTGCTATTTGCCCAACAGCTGCGCGGCGCGTTCTGCGAAATAGGTGATGACGCCGCTTGCGCCTGCGCGCTTGAAGGCGCTCAGCGTTTCAACGATGGCCTTGTCTTCATCGAGCCAGCCATTCGCGGCGGCTGCCTTGATCTGCGCGTACTCGCCGGAGATCTGGAAGACGAGCGTGGGAACGCCGAACTCCGACGAGACGCGCTGGACGATGTCGAGATAGGGCAGGCCCGGTTTGACCATGACCATGTCGGCGCCCTCCTGGATATCCATCGCGACTTCGCGAAGGGCTTCCTCGGTGTTCCCGAAATCCATCTGGTAGGTCTTCTTGTCGCCCTTGAGGACCGAGGCGGTGCCTACGGCGTCGCGGTACGGGCCGTAGAAGGCCGATGCGTATTTGGCGGCGTAGGAGAGGATCATGACATTGTCGAAGCCCTCCTCGTCGAGCAGGCCGCGGATGGCGCCGATACGGCCGTCCATCATGTCTGACGGGGCGACGATATCCGCGCCGGCGCGGGCCTGGATCAGGGCCTGCTCGGTAAGAACCGCTACGGTTTCGTCATTGAGGACATAGCCATCCTCGTTGAGCAGGCCGTCATGGCCGTGGCTGGTGAAGGGGTCGAGGGCCACGTCGCAGGCGATGCCGACTTCAGGGGCGGCGGCTTTCATGGCCTGGATGACGGTGGGGATCAGGCCGTCCGCGTTGAGGGCTTCCTCGCCCCCCTCGTTCTTCTTGGCCGCGTTGATGTGCGGGAAGATGGCGATAGCGGGGATGCCAAGCTCGCGGGCGCGGACGGCGGCCTTGGCGGCCTCGTCGACATTGAGGCGGTCGACGCCCGGCATGGATTTCACCGGTACCCGTGGCTCCTTGCCGTCGTGGACGATCATGCCCCAGACGAGATCATCCGGGCTGGGCTTGGTTTCCCGGACAAGGCGGCGTGCCCAGTCATGCTGGCGCAGGCGGCGCAGGCGGGTGGACGGGTAACCGCCGGTGATCAGGGACTTGGGCATGCGAGGTTCCTTCTGCCCGCTAGGTAGCGGGCGCGGAGCCGAATGTCATCTCAGCGGACCAGGATGCTGGGCGGACCAGCGGCGAGGCGGCCAACGATGTTGGTATCGCTGAACCCGGCAGCGCGGGCTTTGGCGACGATATCGTCGGCTGAGGCCGGGTCGGCGGCGATGAGCAGGCCGCCGCTGGTTTGCGGATCGCAGAGGATATCGCGGCGCCAGTCGTCGAAGGCGGGAGAAAGGGTGACGGATTCACCATAACTGTTCCAGTTGCGGGTGGAGGCGCCGGTGCGGACGCCATTGCGGGCGAGGTCTTCGATGCCGGGGAGCAAGGGGGGCGAGGCGGTGATCTCGGCTGTGAGGCCGGCGCCCCGCGCCATTTCCAGGGCGTGGCCGAGGAGGCCGAAGCCGGTGACGTCGGTAAGGGCGTGGACGCCGGGCGTCTGGCCGAGATCGCGGCCGAATGTGTTAAGCTGGGTGGTCGATGCGATCATGGCGCGGTAACCGGCGTCGTCGAGGCGGCCCTGTTTGAGGGCGGCGCTGTAGATGCCGACGCCAAGGGGCTTGGTGAGGATCAGGACGTCGCCAGGTTTGCCGGTGCGGTTCGTGAGCAACTTGTCTGGGTGGACGAGGCCAAGGGCGACGAGGCCGTAGATGGGTTCCTGACTGTCGATCGAATGGCCGCCGGCAATGGGCACGCCCGCAGCGGCGCAGACGGAAGCGCCACCTTCGAGGATTTTGCGGATCATCTCCACCGGCATGACGTTGACCGGCATCCCGACGATGGCGAGCGCGAAGATGGGCGTGGCGCCCATGGCGTAGATATCGGAGAGGGCGTTGGTTGCAGCGATGCGGCCAAACTCGAACGGGTCATCCACGACAGGCATGAAGAAGTCCGTGGTGGCCACCAGCGCCTGTTGGTCGTTCAGGCGCCACACGGCTGCGTCGTCGGACGTTTCCGTGCCGACAAGCAGGTTCGTGAACGGCGCGGAGGCCGGGATGGTAGCGAGAATATCGCGCAGGACGGCAGGCGAGAGCTTGCAGCCGCAGCCGCCGCCATGGGCGAGCGAGGTCAGGCGAAGGTCCTCGGGCATGGCGGCTCCTGCTTGCTAGACAGCGGCAGTTTGATAGCAGGGCAGGACGGGCCCCGACAGTGCGTTGAGCCCAGCAAGCGGAAGCGATTGCCAGGCGCGATGTCAAATCCGGGAGTTACAGAGGCGGTCGATCATGCATCGTTGACGCAATACGACATGATCATCGACGTGCGTAGCCCGGGGGAATTCGCCGAGGACCACATTCCAGGTGCGGTGAACCTGCCCGTGCTGGACAATGACGAGCGGGCGGTTGTGGGCACGACCTATGTGCAGGAGTCACGGTTTCTGGCGCGACGCATGGGCGCGGCGCTGGTGGCGAAAAATATCGGACGCCACCTGGATGGCGCGCTGGCCGATATGGGGCCGAATTTCAGGCCGCTGGTCTATTGCTGGCGCGGGGGGCAGCGGTCGAATTCGATGGCGCTGGTGCTGGCGCAGGTCGGCTGGCGGACACTCGTGCTGCAGGGCGGATACAAGACCTATCGCCGCGCCGTGCAGCAGCGGTTGTATGACGCCGAGCTGGGTCTGCGGTTTGTTCTGCTGGATGGCGGAACGGGAACGGGCAAGACGGCGATCCTCAACCGCGTGAGGGCAATGAGCGGGCAGGTGATCGATCTGGAAGCGATCGCGCAGCATCGCGGTTCGCTGTTCGGCGCCATCGCGGGGACGCCCCAGCCATCACAGAAATGGTTTGAGTCGTGTCTGGCGGATCAGCTGGAGCGGATGGACCCGAAGCGCCCTGTGCTGGTGGAGGCGGAGTCGAACAAGATCGGTCAACGCACGCTGCCGCCGTCGATGTGGAAAGCGATGGAAGCAGCGCCACGTATCCAGCTGACCGCGCCGCTGGATGTGCGGTCGGCCTATCTTGTGGGAGCTTATCCCGAGGTGATCGCAGATCGCGACCTGCTGGAGGCCGTGCTGTCGCGGCTGGAGGTTTATCCGGGGCGCAAGCAGCTGGCGAACTGGCGATCGCTGGCGGATGCCGGCGAATTTCACGAGCTGGTGAAGCAGGTTGTCGAGCGGCACTACGATCCATCGTATGCGCGTCATGCCCGGCATGACCAGCGACCGAAGCTCGACGCGATCGATATGGCGACGCTGGATCAGGCGTGGCAGGAAGCTGCCGCCGCGCAGATCATGCGGATTATGAACGAAGCCTAGCGCCCGCGCTTGACGGTGCGCTGCATGAAGCAGCGGAGGCGGACGTCCATGGTAATCTTCTGGAGTTCGCGGATTTCGGCCTGCCAGTCGTTGAGACGCCAGCCCGGGATCTCGCGGAAGCCGAGCTTCCGGTAGAAGGGGCCGTTCCACGCAACCTTGCGGAACGTCGATAGGGAGACGCGCTTGAAGGAGCGGGCTTCGGCTTCCTGCAGGCAGCGGCGGACAAGGCGGGTGCCAAGGCCCTGGCGGCCATGGCGCGGCAGGACCGAGAGCTGGTCGAGATACAGGTCGGGTCCGCGGTCTGAGCAGAGGGCGAAGCCCACGATTTCTTCCATGCCGTCGACGGCGACCCAGATCAGGCCATCGCCAAAGCCGCGGCGCAGGCGATCTTCGGGAATTGGCTGGGTCGGTTCGCCCAAAGGCCCGAAATCAATCAGGCCAGTGCCCCGGAACAGCGTGGCGGACGCGAGGTCTATGTTCTGAAGCTCGCCGATTTCGTTCCCACGCGCAGGGCGCACGCGATATTGCGGCGCGGGGTCAGAAATCAAAGACGCCATGGGGGAGGCCAGCCTGTCGCGGGTCTTGGTGAGGAAGTCTTGGACTAGGATTGTTAGAGGACTAATGAATAGCGGCTGAACCGGAGGCGGAACAGAGCGCAATGACAGCAGACCTCACGTCTGAACAGAAATTGATCCAGCAGACAGCGGCGGATTTCGCGGCCGAGAAACTGCGTCCGTATGCTGCCGAATGGGATGAAAAGAAGCACTTTCCCGTAGACGTCATTCGAGAGGCCGCAGCTCTGGGGTTCGCTGGCCTGTACGTTAATGAAGATGTCGGGGGATCGGCGCTCAGTCGTTTCGACGCCGTACTGGTTTTCGAACAACTTTCCCAGGGCTGCATTTCGACCGCGGCATATATTTCTATCCACAACATGTGCTCGTGGATGATTGATCGCTTCGGGTCGGACGAGTTGCGCAAGGAATGGCTGCCGCAGCTCACGTCGATGGAGCTGCTGTCATCTTACTGTCTCACGGAGCCGGGGTCTGGGTCGGATGCGGCGAGCCTGAAGACGAAGGCTGCCAAGGACGGCGACGACTACATTCTCAACGGATCGAAGCAGTTCATCTCGGCCGCCGGCACGAGCGACGTTTATGTTGTGATGGCGCGCACGGGCGCAGATGGACCGAAGGGCATTTCCACCTTCATCGTGCGCAAGGATGACAAGGGCATCTCGTTCGGCGCCAACGAAAAGAAGATGGGCTGGAATTCACAGCCGACGCGGCAGGTGATCTTCGAGAATGTGCGCATTCCGGCGAGCCGTCGTGTGGGCGCGGAAGGCGATGGCTTCCGCTTCGCCATGGCGGGGCTGGATGGCGGACGGCTGAACATCGCTGCGTGCTCGCTGGGTGGAATGCAGGAGGCGCTGAACAAGGCGTTGTCTTACGCGAAAGAGCGCAAGCAGTTCGGACAGGCGATCGCGGATTTCCAGTCGGCGCAGTTCAAGCTGGCGGACATGGAAACCGAGACCCAGGCAGCGCGCATGATGCTGTATGCGGCGGCGAGGGAGCTGGACGCGAAGACGCCGATGGCGACGCGCTGGTGTGCGATGGCCAAGCGGTTCGTGACGGACACGGGCTTCAAGGTGGCGAACGACGCGCTGCAGCTGCATGGCGGCTATGGCTATCTGAGCGATTACGGCGTGGAGCGCATCGTGCGCGATCTGCGCGTGCATCAGATCCTCGAGGGAACGAACGAGGTGATGCGAGTGATCGTGAGCCGGGATATGTTGAGGCAGTAGGGCCGGAAAGATCAGGGTGAAGAGATGCGGCTGCTTCTAGGCATTGGCTTTTGCTTGGTGGTTTTAGGGGCTTGCGAGGACAGAAGCGCAGCAGCGCTGGAAGGCGTATGTCGACAGCATATGGCCGCCAACGCCAGCGAGATCGGCGAGATACCGATAAGCATGGATTGCGGGTGCTGGTCGCGCGCGACCAAGACCGCGGCCGCTGCCAATCCAGCGTACAACGAAGCCTTGAAGGCTTTTCTGGATGGCAGCCAGAATCCGCTGACATTGTCGCCCGAACAAAAGTCCGCCATGGCCGAGCTGGGCGAAGTCGCGACGCGCGAGTGTGCGAGGCTGAAATAAGTATTCGTCCACTCTGTGGTGCGGAAAACAAGATGATCAGGCTCTTCGTACTTGCCTTAGCTCTGACGCTCGGCGCTTGCGCATCGGCCCCGGAGCAGGCTGCGCCCGCCGGGCCGCCCGATGTGCGGTTGACGGCTGGACTGCCTGCGCCGCCTCAGGCGCGGCTGTATGCGGAGTGCATTTCGCAGGCAGCGGAGACGGGGTCGTATGTGCGGGAGCGCGATGGAAAGACGTTGCGCTTCACCTGCACGGGCGCGACGGCGAAATGGTTCTTTGATGCGCTGGGGCCGTGGAGCGCAAAGGCCGGGTCCGAATACGTGGCGGATGGCACGACATGGCGGTTCAGCAAGAAGCTGATCAGGGACTCATATGGCATCGATGGCTGCTCGCGCGATGCGGCGGAGGAGCATATGTGCGTGGTGGTCCTTGCGGTGGGCGAGTTCATCGAGGCACTGGATTATTCGATCCCGAAGCTCTGAACTTCACGGCGCGCATTCTGATCCGGCTCGTTGCCGCATGGCGCAACAGGGGCTTGCGCGCGAGAGTTGGCGCGCGGGGGCAGAATTATCTGCAGTCCATGTCTTCCGCGTCGAGGCCCGACGCGCGCTGGTAGCGTTTGCGCGCATTCGCGGAATGGTGCATGCGCATTCCGTTATTTGAGCAGGATGCCAGCATGGCCGACGTTACCATCTATCGACAGGGCGTGGCGGGACGGATCACGCTGAACCGGCCGCAAGCGTTGCATGCGCTGAATGAGGAAATGTGCCTCGCCATGGACGCTGCGCTGAAGCAGTGGGCGAACGATGACGAGGTGGAGCTTGTCGTCGTCGACCATGCGGAGGGGACGCGCGGGTTCTGTGCGGGCGGCGATATCCGCATGCTGGCGGAGAGCGGCACGGGCGATGGCTCTGCGGCGGTGGCGTTCTTCCGGGCGGAATACCGGCTCAATGCGCGGATCAAGAATTACGCGAAGCCCTATGTGGCGTTCATGGATGGCGTCACCATGGGCGGCGGCGTGGGGATCAGCGTTCATGGCTCGCATCGCGTTGCGACGGAGCGGACGACATTTGCGATGCCGGAGACGGGCATCGGGCTGTTCCCGGATGTGGGCGGCGGGTGGTTCCTGCCGCGGCTGGGTCCGCCGCTGGGGATGTGGCTGGCGCTGACGGGTGAACGGCTGAAAGGCGGCGATGTGTGCGCTGCCGGGGTCGCGACCAACTTCGTGGAGTCGAGCGTTCTGGGGGCGGTGAAAGAGCAGGTTTGCGAGGGCGAGCTTCGCTTGCTGGAGGCGATGGACTGGGACGAGGCGGGGGCGTTCGAAAAGCATATCGAGGTGATCCAGCGCTGTTTCTGGAAGCCGAGCGTGGAAGAGATTTTCTTCGCGCTTGAGGGTGAGCAGGGCGAGTGGGCGAAGGCGCAGCTGGCGGTGCTGAAGACGAAGTCTCCGCGCACGCTGAAAGTGGCGCATCGTCAGCTCGCGCTGGGTCTTCAGGCTGAGACGTTCGAGGAGAACATGCGGATGGAGTTCCGCATCGGGTCGCGGCAGGTCCACAGCCATGATTTCCAGGAAGGCGTGCGCGCCGTGATCATCGACAAGGACAACGCGCCAAAGTGGGATCCGCCGTCACTGGCTGGCGTGAGCGACCGGATGCTGGACGATGTGTTCGCGCCGCTGGAGGATGACGAGCTGACGTTCGATTGATGATTGACGTATGAACCCAAAACAAAAGGCCCGGCTTTTGGCCGGGCCTTTCACGTTTGTGGTTGGGCTGATCAGGGCTTCGGCGCGACGGTGGCCGGGCTGCCGGTCGGATCGCCCTCGGTGAGGGCTTCCTTCATGGCGTCGCCGGAGTCGTCGAGGTCGCCCTTGGGCAGCTTCATCGCGCCGATATGCCAGAGCACAGCCAGCGGGGTCATCAGGATGACCGCGATGATCATCGCCCATTTGAGCGACATCTGCTTCACCTGCTCGACGCTGTCGCCGAGGAAGCTGTGTGCTTGCGACAGGCTATCGGCGTTGCCGCTGATCCAGTCCGACATGATGCCGACGACGAACGGACCGGTGCCGAGGCCGAGGATGTTCAGGATGAAGAACAGCACAGCGGACGACATGGCGCGCATCGAAGCGGGCACGAGGTGGTGGGTGATCGCGAGAGCCGGCCCGAGATACATCGCGGCCAACGTGATGCCCGGGAAGTAGAGCAGCAGCGACAGCTCGACCGTCGGGGCCAGCATGGCGAGGATGAACAGCGGCGCGCCGAGGATCTTGCCCCACATCGGAACCCACAGGAACCAGCGGCGGTCCTTGGCGCCCAGACGGTCGGCGAGGTAGCCGCCCGCGATCGTGCCGATCATGCCGCCGACGCCCGAGCAGGTGCCGTAGAACAGGCCGATCTCGGTCTTGTTCATGTCGTAGCAGTCCGCCGCGAGCTGGCGGACGCCGTCGACCATCGTCGACTGGCACATGCCCAGAGCGTTCTGGAGTTCGGGCATGCCCCACTGGCCAAGATACTTGACCGCGCCGCCAACCGACGCCGGATCAATGATGCCATAGGTGCGCGGCATGAAGGACGGCATCCAGTTGCCGAGGCCGTAGGTGATGAACGTGCCGGCGCCGGTTGCGATGGCGTAGTAGGGGAAGGCCTTCAGCGACCAGAGCTTGGCGAAGGATTTGAGGAAGGTCGGCTTGTCG
>CALMWO010000312.1 GCA_937873805.1 uncultured Hyphomonadaceae bacterium | reverse complement strand
GCTTCGAGGCGTCAAGCCGCAGCGATATCTGACGATCCAGCTCTTCCTGCGTCACGCCAAACTCGATCGCCTGCCGGTGAGCCTTCACCATCACGTCAATCGTCTTGGCCACATCCGTCACACGCCCGGATGACGCCATCTCGCCATTCCAGACATGGGTGATTGCCGAAGGCGACGCGCTGCCAATGAAAGCGGCAGGCTTCCCGGCCGCTTCATTGATACCCTGCATGCGCCGCGCAACAATGCCGGCGCCAAGCTGCTCGACCAGATTCTTGCGAACTTCCGCCTTGGTGGGCGTCCGCTCCTGATAGGGCTCGAACCAGCGCAGCGTGACGGCCGTATCGGGCGCGCCCGCGGTCACCAGCATGGCGACATCCGGCGATGGCGGTTTGACCATCACCGGCTTGGGATCGCCTCCAGGCTGGCCGCGACCTTTCCAGTCGCTGAACTGCTCGCTGATCTGCGGGATCAGCGCCTGGGCGTTGATATCGCCGACGATGAGAAGGATGGCGCGCTCTGGCCGATAGTAGGCGTCGTAAAAGCCCCGGATGGTTTCCGGCGTCACGGTTTCAATGGTCTTGCGCAAGCCAATCGGCGCGCGCCCATACGGGTGATCACCGAGCTGGAGTTTGAGCATCGCCATCGACGCTTCGAGCATCGGACCGGCGCGTGCGCGCTCTTCAGCCAGCACAACGCCGCGTTCGGCATTGACCATTTCGGGAGCGATGGTCAGCGAGCTCGCGATCTGGCGGATGATCGAAAGCCCTGTCTGGATGGAGACAGCGTCATTGCGGGCGAGATCGAACTGGAAGGTGGTGCGGTCCGGCCCGGTCGAGGCATTGACGTCTGCGCCCATCTGGAGACCGAGGCCTTCGAGCACGCGGTTCAGTTCACCATCCGGGTAAAGCTTGGTGCCGCGGAAGGCGAGGTGTTCGAGGAAGTGGGCCACTCCCTCTTCTCCCGGGCGCTCCTGCATGGAGCCCGCGTCGATGACCATGCGCATCGCGACCTGGCGCGGCGGCGTATAGTTGCGAAGCACGAGATAGCGCATGCCATTGGGCAGCGTGCCGAGAATGTAATCGGAATCGTGGGGAAGATCGCCGCGATCACGCGCCCATTGCGAGGCGGGCGGAGGAGCCGTCTGGTTCAACTGGATCGTCTGGTTCTGCGCAGACGCAACCAGCGCCCCGCCAGCCGCAATCGCCACGAACCCGGCGGCGACCCACCCGGCAAAACGCTTCACAGACAGTTTCATCAATCCTCCCGAGGGAACCTCTTCCCGCGAACCGGCACTCCACCCCGTTCAGGGGGGCAAGCGCAAGCCTCGAAAGCCGTGGCTATGCATCGCCACGCACGAGTTTCGCGAGCTTTTTGGGGGCCATGGCGCAATAGCTTTGCGTCATCCAGCCTTTCAGCGTCGATAGTTCTGCAAGGACATCGTCCTCTGCGTCGAAATGAGCAATCACCCAATCGTGTTGCTTGAACCAGCCCTTGCTCTCGCGAACGAAGTACAGATCCTGAACCATCCCGGCAGATATGGGCAATTTCACGATGATCGTGAGTTCATTCGGCTGCTCGTTCCGATCCCCGAAAACATAGAACATTTTCGAGCGGACTTTCAGCACCCGCGTCGTGGCCCAGCCCGGCCCTACCGATGTTTCGGGCAGCGACAATCCGAACTTCGTGAGTTCAGCCTCGGCTTTCTGCTGCGCCGTCGTTTTCCGCATGGGCGGATGATAGCCGCCCGTCGCCTCAGGGGAAGTTCCCGCCTTCACGTGCTGCCCGGGCCTTTTCCCCCGCAAAGCAGTCGGACTTCTCTGTCGGCAGCTTGAGCTGTGCGCGCTCTATTCCTGGAACTCGAACCTCACGCGCATCGGCATACTGGACCGGCGCGGCGCCCGGCTCGATCTCGAGATGGGCAATCTCCAGCACCAGCTTCTTCCTGATCGTCGCCGACAGCTGCTTGAGATCGAACACCGGCGCGATGAACGCGCCGTCGCCGCCGATCACGCAATGCTTGTAGTAGCGATCCAGGTTCGGGATATCGATGCCCCAGGGATTATAGCCCCCGCCATAGCCACCCTGCCCGTTGGTGTGCAGCAGGATCGGCAGGCCATTGATATTGATCTTCCGCTTCAGCACGAAATCTCGCGCTTCCTCGACTGACCCGCCGGTATTGTTTGCGCCATCGCCGGACACATCGATCACCTGCCGATGCGAGTCGATGCCGTTTTCCCGGATCAGGCGCTCGGCTTCGTAAAGCGCTCTCGTGATGGACGTGCGCCTTTCGCCATAGATCGGCTCGGCGGCCAGCCGGTCTGCGAAATCATGGGCCGCCTTGGCGCTGTCGATGATCGTCCACGGGATCACCTGTCGCGCATCGTTCGCCCATTCCATGTATGTCACCGCAATCCGGCCCTCTGGCCCCCCGGTCAGCGCGTTGATGACGTCCGTGTGGCGAAAGGCCGACACATAGCCATCGCGCTGCAGCGTGTGCTCGTCCTCATCCATCGAGCGCGAGATATCGACCGCAAGCACCAGCTCAAGATCGACGCTGGTTACGGCCTGTTTCTGCGCGGTAGCATCACCATCCAACAAAAGCGGAGCGGTCGCGGCGAAGGCGATCGCAATCAATGTGGCAAGACGGAATGGCCGCTTCATGTCGGCTCCTGCGAAGCGACCAGCCTGATGGCGAACCGCATCGCCATCAACCCCGCGAGACGATCACGTTGCCATGATACCCGCGCGTTGCTGCTGTTTGCCTCCGCGAGCGGACAGGCATACAAATGAGCTATTCGACGGGGAGTCGGGACATGCGCCTTACAGGACTGATCGCTGTTTTCGTGGCGGCTGCCACTCTTGTGGCCTGCGCCGCAGCCGGGCCAGATGAAGCTCAGCAACAGGCGGCGACTCTGACGCCCGCCGCAAAAACCCTAGCAATCACAGATGCCAGCTTCTCCTGTATCCGCGACCTCAAGCCAGTGCGCGGCTTCTATGTCGGCAACCTGCTGGGCAATGTGGACGCCACGATTGCCGCAGCGAACGCTGGCGGTGGCACGCCTTATCCGGTTGGCTCGATCGTGCAGCTCGTCCCCGGAGAAGCCATGGTCAAACACCCGCCGGGTTTTGACGCCAAGACGAACGACTGGGAATTTTTCGAACTCGACGTTCAACCGGTCGGCAGCAAGATCAGGGTGCGCGGCTCGACAGACGTCGTGAACCAGTTCGGCGGCAACTGCCTCAGCTGCCACGCACAGGCCGAAGCGAAGTGGGACATGATCTGTGAACAGGGCCATGGCTGCGCGCCGATCCCGGTTACGCCGATCATGGCGAAGGCAATCCAGAACACGGATCCACGCTGCGCCAAGATCGATAACCTGCCGGCCGATCAGGTGGCTGCGCTGCAGCAGCTCGCCGCCTTCCGCGCCGCCGCGGCAACCAGGGCCGCTCCGCCAGCCGGCAACTGAAGTCATACGGTCGGGCTTTCTCACGCTGCACCTCGCAGCGGGCTTGCCATCGCGGCTACTTCGCGCCTAACCGGGCAGTGAAACTGCGAGGGGTCAGATGCGTAACAGTTTTGTGGCGACCTTCAGCCTTCTGGCTCTCGCCAGTTGCACCAGCACCCGCGAGTCGGTGGCAGCATCCAGCGGCGCGCCCATCGAGATCCACATTCTCGCAATCAACGATTTCCACGGCAATCTCGAGCCGCCCTCAAGCGGCGCCAAAGTGTTCAAC
>CALMWO010000311.1 GCA_937873805.1 uncultured Hyphomonadaceae bacterium | reverse complement strand
AGCGCGCGAAGCGCACCAAATCCCTTCGCGCCAAGTCTGGACCCCGGCCCTCGCCGGGGATGCGTGTCGACAGACTGCGCCACATAGCCTGATCTGACTCAGACTCAATCTCAGCCCAACTCGCCCCAGCGAGATCGCGCCGGTGCGCCTATTGCGGCGGTGTTGCCGGCGCCAGCTGATCGTCGATCGCCGACTTCACCTTGTCTGGCCAGTCATCATCCGTTCCGACGCAATCACGCCGGAACGCGCCATCGACGTCCTGGACCATGCCCTTGTCCGCAGTCGACGAAATTTCCCAGTCCATCTGGCAGGCCCGCGTCGCAAAGCTGCGCGAGCACACCGCCATCGGATCCGGGTAATCCTGATGCGCCTCGCCATAGATGCACGCGAAGCCGGCTCCCTCGATCGCCGCGATCGCGTCCTGCCGGGAAAGCTTGCCGAGGAGGGTCTTCACCCCATCATTCCAGCCCGCATTCAGCGCCTCGCCGGGCTCGTGCTGCCAGTCATGCGCCGCCTCCAGCGCCTTCAGGTCGGCCGGAGCGGGAACGGGCGCGGCAGCCAGCGCCGGCTCGCTGACAGGGGCAGGGGGCTGGGCCGGTGAGCAGGCCGAAGCCGCCAGCACCAAGGCAAAAGCAACGCGGATCATGTGTCGTCCTCCCACATTCACCATACCTCAAATCGCGGCGTTGCAAGGGCGGACTGGCGCCTGAAGCTGTTCCCCGCTATGGGCGCCCGGATGAAGCTGTCTGACTTCGATTTCGACCTGCCGGAGGAGCTGATCGCGCTGCGACCCGCTATTCCACGCGATTCCGCGCGCCTGCTTGTCGTGCGCGGAAGCGAGGGGCGGCTCGAAGACCGCAGCGTCCGCGATCTCCCGCAATTGCTGAAAGCCGGCGACATCCTGGTCGCGAACGACACGCGCGTCCTTCGCGCCGCCTTGTTGGGGCGCCGCGCGGCGCGTGCCGATGGCCCGGATGTCGAAATCGAGGTCAATCTCAACTCCCGATTGTCGCCCGCCGACTGGTCCGCGTTCGCGCGGCCCGGCAAGCGCCTGAAGGAAGGCGATGTCATCGCTTTCGCGAATGGCCTGGAAGCCCGCGTCACTTCCAAGTCCGAAGCCGAAGTCCGCCTCAGCTTCAACCGCGAATGGGCAGATCTCGACGCCGCGATCGATGCCGCTGGCGCGATGCCGATCCCACCCTACATCGCCTCAAAGCGCGCCGCCGATACGCAGGACGCAAGCGACTACCAGACCCTGTTCGCCCGCGAGACCGGATCAGTCGCAGCGCCCACTGCAGGCCTGCACTTTACGCCTGCTTTGTTGAGTGCGCTCGCTAAAGCAGGAATTGAGCGCGCCGATGTTACGCTGCACGTAAACGCTGGCACGTTCCTGCCTGTGAAATCGGAGAACGTTTCCGAACACCGCATGCACGCAGAGCGCGCCGATCTGACTGTCGCCTCTGCCGCCGCTATTATCTCAGCCCGCGCCAGCGGCGGCCGCTGCATCCCGATCGGCACGACAGCGCTGCGCACACTTGAAAGCGCTGCCGCGTCCGGTCAGCTTCAGCCCATGAATGCTGATACCTCGATCTTTATCACGCCCGGCTACCAGTTCCGTGTAGCCGATGGCCTGATGACCAACTTCCACCTTCCCAAATCCACGCTCTTCATGCTGGTAAGCGCCATGATGGGGCTTGATGTGATGAAACGCGCCTACCTCCACGCCGTGAAGGAGCGCTATCGCTTCTTCTCCTACGGCGATGCCTGCTTGTTGCTGCCCAATGGCTGAGTTCCCGTTCCATATCTCCGCCACTGACGGCGATGCGCGCACCGGCCGCCTCTCGACGCCGCGCGGCGACATTGCCACGCCAGCCTTCATGCCCGTCGGCACAGCCGGAACTGTGAAGGCGATGTATCTGGATGACGTCCGCTCAACTGGCACAGACATCATTCTTGGCAACACCTATCACCTGATGCTTCGCCCCAGCGCCGAGCGGGTATCCAGGCTGGGCGGATTGCATCGCTTTATGGGGTGGTCGCACCCGATCCTCACCGATAGCGGCGGGTTTCAGGTCTTCTCGCTCTCTGATCTGCGCAAGATGAAAGAGGAGGGCGTTGAGTTCCGCTCTCACATCGACGGCTCGTCTCACTTTCTCTCGCCAGAGCGATCCATCGAAATCCAGTCTGACCTCCTAGGCTCCGATATCGCGATGCAACTCGACGAATGCGTCGCCAACCCGTGCGAGCATTCTCCCGCCGCCAACGCCATGCGCCTGTCCGCGCGCTGGGGCGATCGCTCGAAAGCCTATTTCGGACAGCGTGACCGCCAATCCCTTTTCGGCATTGTGCAGGGCTCTACCTATCCCGATCTGCGCAAGGAAAGCGCTGAGCGCGTGGTCGAGACCGGCTTCGATGGCTACGCGATCGGCGGCCTCGCGGTGGGCGAGGGCCACGCCGCGATGTGCGACACGATCAGCCTCACGGCGCCGCTGTTGCCGAAGGACAGGCCGCGCTACCTTATGGGCGTCGGCAAGCCGATCGACATCGTGGAAGCCGTCGCACGCGGTATCGATATGTTTGACTGCGTGCTGCCCACCCGCTCTGGCCGGCATGGTCAGGCATGGACCTGGGATGGGCCGATCAATCTGAAGAACGCGAAGTTTGCGGAAGACGATCAGCCGATTGATCCGGCGTCGAGCTGCCCGGCCAGTCGCGATTATTCGAAGGCCTACCTCAATCACCTTTTCAAGGCGGGCGAGTATCTCGGACCGATGCTGCTCTCCTGGCACAATATCGCGTTCTTCCAGGCGATGATGGCGGCGATGCGCCATGCCATCAGCGAGGGCCGCTTCGAGGCGTGGCGCTCGGAGATGCGCGGCCGCTGGGTTGGGAAGGTCGATGATCAACCGGGCTGAGCCTTGCCCCGCATTGGGGGCTGCGATCGGTTGGGGCAGCCATGGCGGCGGCGCTGGCCGAGGCCTCGGTCCCGGCCACGACGGCCCGGTGTCCCGTCGTCAAAGCAATGGTGGGGATTATCCCCAGTTTCCCAGCGATCTTCACGGTCCCCGCCCAGCGGAACTCCTTGTAAAAGGCCCGTTTCCAGCCGCCCTGAGTTCATCCCACTAAAATCACCTGATGTGGCCATTCGTACGTTGACCCAACCGGAATCGAACACTAGGTTCCGCCGCTCTTGAGGGAGCCGGTAGCTCAGTCGGTAGAGCAGCTGACTTTTAATCAGCGGGTCGCAGGTTCGATTCCTGCCCGGCTCACCAAGGGACTTCCCGTTTCCGACCGGGACGATTTAGGCGATTGCGCCTGCCTTTTAGCCGGCTGATCGCAAGGGCGATTCCAGCCGGCCTCATCAAAATAGATCCGCGCGTTTTCGACCGTGAGACGGGAGGGAAGCGTGCGGGTAGGCGGGCGGGACCTGCGCTGGAAGCGGTGACCACGCTCGTGACAGCATGGCGCGCTCAACGCAACTCGATACAGTCGCGCCGATCGCCTCGCCAAGATCGGGTAGAAGGCAAGCGTATATGCAAACGGCGGCGCCCGAGAGCGCCGCCGCAAAATCACGCAGATAACGCGCCTAGTTGCTTGCAGGTGTTGCCGGCGGGGGTCCGTTGGGGATGGTCCTGGATTTGACCAGCTTCGGCTTGTCCAAGAACTGCGCAGCCTCGTCACTGGCATCCGTGTAGGCAGGCCAGGTGAAACCGTTGGCGCAGGTGAACGATTTGGCGTTCGTCGCCATCTTGTAGAAAGCTACCCAACATGAGTTGACCAGCTTGGCGACGGCGCGGTCATTGGCGTCCACGCCTCCGGTAGGGCTGACTGACCAGCTGGATGTATCAATTGAGTCGAACGCAAACATGATCTCGGCTGAGTGGATCGCGCCGCTCTTCCAGGAGGTTTTACGGAAAGCAGGCACGTAAGCAAAATTATAGAGCCACGCCCCGGCGCCGTTGTCACCCGACAGCTTTGCGATTGTGCGAGCAGCATCAAAGCCGCCTTCACCGTTGTTGGAGCCGATCAGAACCGGGACGTCGATCTCGGTTCCCGCATTAAGCGCATCGACTGTCGCAGCAGTCTTGAACTTGCCGTCGTTGGGAGCGCCAAAGCCCGCCCGTGTGACCGGATTGGCGACGATGGTTTGCGCCGAAATTGAGCGCAGTTGAGCGACGGTCGCGTCCTTGCCGGCCAGACCAAGGGCGGTGGCGGCTTTGCTTCCGTCTTCTTCCGAGGCTGCTTGCGTGATGCCTGGACGCAGGAGCGCGCCGGATTCGATCACCGCTTTCTGGTAAAGGCCTTTTGCCGAGGGAACCGAAAGCAGGTTCACGACCATTGCGGCGCCAGCGGATTGTCCGGCGAGCGTGATGTTGTCCGGATCGCCGCCAAAGGCCGCAGCATTGCGCTTCACCCACTCCAGCGCGGCGACAGCATCCATCAGGGCGTATCCGCCCGTGGGGCCGCCTTCCTTGCTCAGAGCGGGGTGCGAGAACGTGCCGAGGGCGCCGAGCCGGTAGTTGATCGGAATGGTGATGACGCCAGCCTTGGCGTTGCTTGTGCCGTCATACGAGCCCAGATGGCCTGCGCCGAGATAGGATGCTCCACCATAAAGCCAGAGCACGATCGGCGCCTTGCTCGCGTTCGGAGGGGCGTAGACGTTGAGGTAGAGGCAATCCTCGGACTGCACGCCGGCCACTCCGCCGCCATTGGCTGTCTTCTGGTCAGCGTTGACGGGTTGCGGGCAGGGAGGTTCGAAAGCGAGCGCTGCGCGATCGCCAAGCCATTTGTCCGGCTTTTGCGGCGCCTTCCACCTGAGACTGCCTACGGGCGGCTTCGCGAATGGAACGCCGCGGAAGACATTCACGCCTTCCTTGGCCTCACCTACGAGCACACCAGAGTCGACTGTGGCCTTCACGGTTTTCACGGCGGGCTGTTGCGCCATTGCGGGCGCAGCAAGCATTGAGGCGACGAGAAGCCCCGCGCAGTATCGTTTCATGTTTCTCTCCCGCTTTGGCGGGCAGGTTCCCGCCTTATCTCTTGCAGACTGGCATCGCACCGGGCGCGCTAGGGCTTCGGCGCAGGCCTCTGATACAGCTCGATGGTATAGCCATCCGGGTCCTGCACGATGTTCGTGCCGTCGACGATCTTTGCTGGCGGATAGCCGGCTGACGCCAGACGCTCAGCCATCTTGCGGCCGCTTGGAACCACCACAACAATCCGCCCGAACTTCGTGGCGCCCGGAACGATCTCTCCCTGGCGCAGAACGATGAGCGTGTCGGCGCGGACATCGCCGGTCATGCCGAGCAGATACTCGACAACTTTCCCGTCCTTGCCCGGAACCTTTGAGTCGACCTTCAGGCCGAGCACGTCCGTGTAGAATTTCATCGACCTTTCGAGGTTCGATACGTTGAGCCCGAGGCCAGAGACGCGGAGCGGCTTCGTATCTTCAGCCAAAGGCGCGATGGGCGTTTGCGCTATTGCTGTCGCCCAGGGCAGGGCGATAAGGGCGGCGCCAAGCAGAAAGGAACGAAGTGCCATGATCTCTACTCCGGTGAAGGTCTAGTTGCCGCCGCCGGCGCGGGCGGGCGTCGCAGAAGCGACCGTTTCTGGAACGGGGTAGACACGCAGCGCCTCGCCAAACGGAACTTTCGGATCCGGTACAAGGCCATCGATCACGCCGAACCGCGTCGCGGGGGCTGCCGCCTCTGGCTTCACCAACGACTTGTAGGATTTCACTGTCGTCGCAGGCTTGCTCGCGTCCGGCGTCATCACGAAGGCTGGGACGGCTTCGATGCGCTCTGCGAATGAGATGTGGGTTTTCTCGCCGCCCGCGCCGGTGGGGCTGTAGTCGGCGGTTCGCTTGAGAGCGTAGTAGACGCTCGGTAATTGAACCCAGGTCAGCGCCTCGATGACAGGGCCACGCGCATCGACCCAGCCCTGATAGATCGGCTTCCAGGGTCGATAGCCGCCGACATAGCCTTTGAGCGACCCATCC
>CALMWO010000310.1 GCA_937873805.1 uncultured Hyphomonadaceae bacterium | reverse complement strand
TCATCGCCGCCCTCCGCTCCCAGAACATACAGGCCGCAGGTGGCGCGTTGGGCCAGTCGCCCATCGACGCAGGCGTTGCAACCGAACTTCCGGTGCAGCTCGAAGGCCGCCTGAAGGACCCGAAACAGTTCGAGAATGTCGTCATCAAGCGAGGCGCTGATGGCAGCGTCACTTACCTGCGCGATGTCGCCCGCATTGAGCTGGGCTCTCAGGACTATTCCATCCGCGGCTATTTCGGCGGCGAGCGTGGTATCGGGCTCGCGGTCATTCAATCGCCAGGCTCGAACGCACTTGAGGCCGAAAAGGCCGTGCTTGAGACGATGAAATCCATTGAACCCCAGCTTCCTGCCGGGGTGACGTGGAAAATCCCCTACAACCCGACGGAATACGTTGCCGCCTCGGTCGACGCCGTGCAGCACACGCTCATTGAGGCGCTGCTGCTTGTTGTCCTGGTCGTGGTTGTGTTCCTCCAGTCCTGGCGCGCGGCCATCATTCCGATCCTCGCCATTCCGGTTGCGCTGGTCGGCACATTCGCCATCCAGCTGGCGCTGGGCTTCTCGATCAACTCGTTGTCGCTTTTTGCCCTCGTACTTGCCGTGGGTATCGTGGTCGATGATGCGATCGTCGTGGTCGAGAACGTCGAGCGTAACATCAAGGCGGGGCTGACCCCGCGCGATGCCGCTTTCAAGACCATGGACGAAGTCTCCGGCGCTCTTATCGCGATAGGACTGGTCCTGCTGGCCGTGTTCATTCCGACAGCGTTCGTTCCGGGTATTCCGGGCGAGTTCTTCCGGCAATTTGCGGTGACGATCTCGGCGGCTGCCGTGATCTCTCTCCTGATCTCGCTCACGCTGTCGCCCGCACTTGCTGCGATGCTGCTCAAGCCGCATGTCGAGCATCACGGCAAACGCCGTGGCATTCTTGCTCCGCTGCAGATTGCCGGCGACAAGTTCAATCAGGGCTTTGACTGGCTGTCCGATCGCTATGGGCGGCTCACGGGCCGGCTTGTTCGCACGTCGGTCGTTGTCCTAGTGCTTTATGCGGGTCTGCTTGGCCTCACCGGTTGGCGCCTTGGCGACACGCCGTCGGGCTTCATTCCGGAGCAGGATCAGGGCTTCCTGATCGGCGTTGTGCAATTGCCGCCCGGCGCCTCGTTTGAGCGCACGGATGCGATTGTCCGCAAGGCATCGGCTCAGCTGGAAGCGACACCAGGCGTTGACCTCGTGGCGGGCTTCGCCGGCATGGATGGCGCCAGCTTCACCAACGCATCGAATGCCGGCGTGATGTTCATTCGTCTCGATGACTGGAAAGAACGCGGCCCCGAGCTGAACGCGCAGGCCATGGCTGGACAGATCATGGGCGCGCTCAGCTCCATCGAGGAAGCTAACATCTTCGTTCTTTCGCCTCCGCCTGTTCAGGGCATGGGCAATGGGGCGGGCTTCAAAATGATGGTGCAGGATCGCTCGGGCGCGGGTTACAAAGCGCTTGAACAGGCTGCCAACAGCCTGCTTGGGCCTGCCAACGCGCCGGGCGCCCCCACGATGGCGACGTTCTCCGGCTTCAACACTGGCGCGCCGCGCATTACCGCGCATGTCGATCGCGAGAAGGCGTTGATGCTCGGCGTGCAACCGGCTGACGTCTACTCGACGATGGGCGCGTATCTTGGCTCGAGCTATGTCAACGACTTCAACATGCTTGGCCGGACCTTTCGCGTGACGGCGCAGGCCGAGCAGTCGGCCCGCGATGACGTTTCCGATATCGCCAACCTCAAGGTTCGCTCGGTTTCGGGCGGCATGGTGCCGCTTGGATCCGTCGCGACGCTCGAGAATGATACGGGCCCGGTTCGCGTGGTGCGCTTCAACCTGTTCCCCGCGGCCGAGGTTCAAGGCGTTGCCGCGCCGGGGATTTCATCCGGCGAAGCGCTGAAGGCCATGGAGCAATACGCCAGCCAGCTTCCGCCCGGCTTCGGCTATGAGTGGACGGAAATTGCGCTACAGGAAA
>CALMWO010000309.1 GCA_937873805.1 uncultured Hyphomonadaceae bacterium | reverse complement strand
ACGCCAAAGCATGGCGAGGGAATATTCCAACGCGAAAAGCGCGGGCTGGGCATAACCCGTCTGCCGCAGTGCATCGCCCGCATCGATGGAGAACATCAACGGCAGCAACGGGCGATCCATCAAGGGATCGGCAACGGCGGCGCAAGCATCCATTGCCGCGCGAAAAACCGGCGCGGCGTCATAGAGTGAGCGGCCCATCCCAGCATATTGTGCGCCCTGCCCGGTGAACAGAAAGGCGATGCGCGGCGGATCCCCGGCGCGAGGCGCAGCCTGCTTGAATGCGCCCGACTCGTCACGCGCCAGTGCTTGCAGTGAAGCTTTCAATGCTGCGGCATCAGAGAAACGCGCTACAGCGCGATACCCGGTATGAGCGCGACCTTCGGCGAGCGTACGGGCGATATCCGCGAGCGCGGCCTTTGGCGAGAGGACGTCGGCCAGTGCGGCGGCGGAAGCCTGGAGCTGCGCGGGCGAGCGTGCCGCGAGCGGGATGACACGACTTCTGGCGTCGATCGATGTGGGCGCTGGCGCCGCCGGCGCCTCGACGATGACATGCGCATTTGCGCCGCTGAAGCCGAACGAGCTGACGCCGCCACGCCGCGCGCCGTCCACCGCGGGGAATGGCGTCGCTTGCGCCGGCACGCGCAGCGAGGTTTCCGCCCATGGGATATGCGGCGACGGCTCATCGAAATGCAGATGACGCGGAATAACGCCGCGCTGTAGCGAAAGGATCAACTTGACCAGACCGATCGCACCGGCCGCCGCTTCCATGTGACCGATATTGGTCTTGACCGAACCGATCCACAGCGGGCCGCGGTCGGCCGGTCGGCCAGCAAAGACAGAAGCCAGGGCGCGCGCTTCCAGAGGATCGCCCAGCTCCGTACCCGTGCCATGTGCTTCGATATAACCGATGTCATGCGGCTCAAGTCCGGCGGCGGCAAGCGCCGCGCGGATCACGACTTCCTGTGCCGGGCCGTTGGGCGCAGTGAGGCCGCTGGAGGGACCATCCTGATTGATGGCTGAGCCGCGGATAACTCCGAGAATACGATCGCCATCGGCCTCTGCTTCGTCCAAGCGTTTCAGCGCCAGCACTGCGCACCCCTCGCTACGGCCGAAGCCATCGGCGGCGGCCGAGAAGGTCTTGCAGCGCCCATCCGGCGCCAGCATGCGCGCGCGCGACAGGGCGATGTAGATATCCGGCGCCAGCATAAGATTGACGCCGCCTGCAAGTGCGAGTCGACATTCGCCGGCGCGCAGCGACTGGCAGGCCAGATGAACCGCGGTAAGCGAAGAAGAGCAGGCCGTATCGATGGTGAGGCTCGGCCCCTGCAAGCCCAGGAGATAAGACACGCGGCCCGAGAAGACGCTATGCGCAATGCCCGAAGCGAAGTGCGGATCGAGCAGCGTTGGGTCGCCGGACTTGAGCTGAAGGTAGGTGTAGTCGGCCGACGCCGCACCGACGAACACGCCCACAGGCGCGGATCGCAGCCCATCCGGCGCGATGCCCGCATGCTCCAGCGCGCGCCAGCAGCCTTCGAGGAGAAGGCGTTGCTGCGGATCCATCCCGTCCGCCTCGCGTGGGGAAATGCCGAAGAACGGCGCGTCGAACTGGTCCACGTCCTCTATGAAGCCGCCGGCGCGCGCAGCGATGCGCCCCGGGCGACTGGGATCGGCATCGAACAGCGCATCATGGTCCCAGCGGTCGCGCGGGATCGGCCCGATGGCGTCGCGTCCCTCATCAAGCAGCCGCCAGAAGCTCTCGGCGTCGTGCGCGCCGCCGGGCGTGCGGCACGAGAGGCCGATGACGGCAATGGGCACGGTCTGCGCGCCTTCCAGCTCGACGATGCGGGCTTCGGCGTCCTGCAGGGCGAGAAAGGCCTGTTGAAGCGGCGTGAGCGGCGCGTTCATCGCACGCCTCCCTTGCGGTTTTTCTGCGAGGATCTGACCGCCAGCTTCTCGGCGATCTCAGCGTCGCTCATCGTTGCCACGCGATCTGCGCCAACCGGCGACGGCGACGGCGCAGACGGTGCGACGGGAGCGGGCGGTGGCTGCATCGACGATAGGAGATACGTCGTCAGCGCCTCGATCGAGGGATGGTCGAACATAACCGAGGCGGCCAGCGGCTTGTCCAGCGCGAGCCCGCGGCTGAGGCGATTACGAAGCTGCACGGCCATCAACGAATCGAGGCCCAGATCTCTGAGGGGGCTGTTGCGATCCAGCGCCACGTCCGGCGCGGTGCGCAGGACGGCGGCGACCTGACCGCGCACGAAGTCACGAAGGGCGTCGCGCCGCTCGGCGGGTGAAAGCTCCGCGAGCGTTTCGACAATCTGCGGGACGGCGGCAGGCTGATCCGCCATGGCTGCGATTGGGGTGGATGCTTCCTCGCCCCGCGCGCCCAAGGCGCCGTGAGTCTTTGCCAGGATCAGGTGCTGGCCGAGCGCCTCGCCTGCCTCACCTGCCTGCGGCCATGAGCCCGCTTCCTCGAAACCCGCATCGCGCAGCGCCTGCGTCCACGTACCCGGCGGCAGCAGCGGTTCGTCCTGGCGCAGCGTATCGTCGAATGCGCGCCAGCCTTCGATCAGCCGCGTGGTGATGTCGAACCACGCGAAGGCCGTGGTGGATTCCACCAGCGCCAGCATGCCACCGGGCGCCAGGGCGGCCTTCAGCTTGCGCAGCGCGGCAGGCAGATCGGCGCAGGCGTGGACGGCATTCGAGGCGACGATGATGTCGAACGCGCCCGCATCCGCAGGATCGAGCGGGGCGTCGAGGTCGAACAGGCGGAAGCGCAGGGCCGGCACGTGACCGAAGCGCTCACGGCCGCGATCGAGGAAAACGTCCGACACGTCGGAATAGGCATAGGCGCCGACGCGCGAACCGAGCGCCGGAAGAAGTTCGGAAGTCGCGGCGCCAACGCCCGCGCCGACTTCAAGCACACGCAGCCCCTTTGCGCCCGGCGCGAAGGCGCGAACGGCGGCGACGGCCATCAGGTGTCCGTAGTGCATGGTCTGGGAGCGTTGATAGAGGTTCTCGGCCAGCGCGAAGTCGCCGCCGGGGAACAGCGTCTCCAGCGCACTTTCGCGCCCGGTGACGACGGCGCCCACCAGCCCGCAGCAATGACGGACATAATCCAACAGGGGCTTGTTATCGCTCAGGGCCGCATCGACCAGGCGCAGCTGCGCGTCGACATCCAGCATGTCGATCGACGCATGGGCGCGATAGGCGTCCGCTTCCTGAATTGCAAAGCCCGCGTCAGTGAGGCGCCGCAGCCAGCGCGTCGCGAGCGGGACGTAGGCCGGCGCAATGCTGGCCCGGTTGAGGATATCCACTGCCGGCCGACCTTCGGCGAGTGACAACGCATCCTCGCGGCGCAGCCCGCGGGCGGCTACGGCGAGCGTAAGGCGCTCGAGCAGCGCCCATTTCTCAGGATAGGACGCCGGCGCGAGGCCGAGCGGCCCCTGAAGCGATTGCGCAGCGGCGGCGGCAGCGACGTCCGGCCAC
>CALMWO010000308.1 GCA_937873805.1 uncultured Hyphomonadaceae bacterium | reverse complement strand
TCACATCGCCTTCTCCGATCAGGATGGCTGGGCCGGCAAGTCCAAGGAACCGGGACCGCCCGTTGACGTGATGGTCATTCCGCCTGAGGGCGAGCGCAGGTTTGCCTATGTCTGCACGTATGGATCGTCGCTCAAGAAGGGCGGCGATGTGCTGTCGCCGGGCGGCAAGGCGCGCATGGAACTCGTGCTGGCGACGCCACAGCGGGGCGACCCGAAGGCGGATCTCGCCATGCTGAACCTTGCCGCCAATACGGTCCGGCAATTCGCCAAGCTGGTTCACATCCAGGGCGTGCGCGTGAGCGCGGGCGAAACCGTGCAGTTCTCGAAAAGTCCCAAGGCGGTGTTCGAAAACACCAAACAGGTGGCGTTTGCATTCATCCGCCCGCGCCTGCCTGCGGACGGATTTGAGCGGATGCGGCTGCCCAATGGCGACGCGGTCGATTTCTGGGCGCCGACACCGATCTATCGCGACGAGCTGGAAGCCGCTGCCGCCCAGGGCACGGTCAAGCTGGCCAAGGCGCTGGAAAAGGCCGGGGTGACCGAAATGCTGCATCTGGACCGCCCTTCGGCAGCCCGGAAGGCCTACGGGCTGAGGCGTACGGTCATCTCCAAGATCCGGAACCTGTTCCGGCGCAACTAGATTGGCCGCAAATACCTGATCCGCCGCGACTTTCCGGCGCTTTCAATTTACGAATCCACCGCTAGATTGCCGCCAGTTTCAGGACGCTTGGGGCCCACGCGCGCATGGTCGAACTTACGCTTCCGCAGAACTCCAAGATTGGCCGCGGCAAGGAATGGCCCGCGATCGCCGGGGCGAAGAAGACCCGCACGTTCAAGATCTACCGCTATGACCCGGAGAACGGGCAGAAGCCGCGCTGGGACACCTATCGCATCGACATGAGCAAGGTCGGCCCGATGGTTCTCGACGTGCTCATTTACATCAAGAACGAAATCGACCCGACGCTGACCTTCCGTCGTTCGTGCCGCGAAGGCGTGTGCGGATCGTGCTCGATGAACATTGGCGGCAACAACACCATCGCCTGCACCAAGGGCCATGACGAGTTTTCGGGCACGATCACAATCTCTCCGCTGCCCCACCAGCCGGTCGTGAAAGACCTTGTGCCGGACCTCACCAATTTCTACGCGCAGCACACCTATGTGCAGCCCTATCTGAAGACGACGACGCCGGAGCCGCAGAAAGAGTGGAAGCAGTCGGAAGCCGACCGCAGCAAGCTCGACGGTCTCTATGAGTGCATCATGTGCGCGTCATGCTCGACCGCCTGCCCCAGCTACTGGTGGAATGGCGACAAGTTCCTCGGGCCGGCCGCACTGCTGCAGGCCTATCGCTGGATCATCGACAGCCGCGATGAATCGACGGGCGAGCGCCTCGACGACCTGGAAGATCCGTTCAAGCTCTATCGCTGCCACACCATCATGAACTGCGCGCAGGTCTGCCCCAAGGGCCTGAACCCGGCCAAGGCCATCGCGGAGATCAAGAAGCTGATGGTCGAGCGGGCAACTTGAGCGCGGACTTCCGCGTCGTCGTCCACCACAACCCGGACTGCGGGACATCACGCAATGTTCTCGCGATTATTGAGGCCGCGGGCTACGCGCCGGTCGTGATCGACTATCTGCGTGACGGCTGGACACGACCGCAGCTTATGGCGCTGTTTGCGGCGGCGGGAATTACGGCGCGTGAGGCGCTGCGCGAGACAAAGTCTCCCGCTCAGGAGCTGGGCCTTCTGGCGGAAGGCGTCAGCGAGGATCAGCTGATCGCAGCCATGATCGCGCACCCCATACTGGTGAACCGGCCCATCGTGGCGACGCCGAAGGGCGTGCGCATGTGCCGACCAAGCGAGCTGGTGCTCGACCTGCTGGAGCGCTGGCCGGCGGGGCCTTTCAGCAAGGAAGATGGCTCGCCCCTGATCGATGCGGCGGGCAAGCGGGTGGCGTCGTGACAGGCATGGCAGTCATACGGCCCGCAACGGCCGCAGACCTGCCAACAATCACGGCCATCTACGCGCATGCCGTCGTTCACGGCACGGCCAGCTATGAGTATGATCCACCCTCCCTTTCAGAAATGACGGCGCGCTTCGATGTGCTGCAGACGGGCGGATTTCCCTATCTTGTCGCGGAGGATGGCGACGTTCTGGGTTATGCATACGCTGGCCCGTTTCGCGCACGTCCCGCCTATCGCTTCATGGTCGAGAATTCGATCTACATCGCGCCGGACGCGCAACGGCGCGGCATCGGGCGGCTACTTCTCATCAACCTCATTCAGCGTTGCGAAGCGCTGGGCTTCCGCCAGATGATTGCAGTCATCGGGGACGCGGCCGTGAACCAGGCGTCGGTGCGACTGCACGCTTCGATGGGGTTTACCCCGTCTGGACGCATTTTCGGATCAGGCTTCAAGCATGGCCGGTGGTGCGATACCGAGCTGATGCAGCTGCCGATGAATGGCGGAGCGAACGCCGCGCCTGATTCAGCATCGCTCGCCGAAGGCCGCTTTCGAGCAAGCCGATCTCCATAAGGAAAAGCAGCCTTCCGCAGTTATGCGCGTTGGAGATTGAGACCTACCCCGCAACGCGCAACGCACTTACGTGCTCGTGAAGCAAAAGCGAAGTTGTTCCCAAGATCTCGCAATATGTCGCCGTATTTAGACATGGCATTGCCCCAATTGAGCTGAGCTCGCTTCGGAACTCACTGCAAATTTCCAGCGTTTTGGAGAGTGGATGTACTTGGTGAGCGCTATCCGGCGTCACCACATTCCTTGAAAGCGACCACGGAGGCATGGGGCCTGCCGGACCTTTCTGAGGAGGCGGTCAATGTATGGAAGTGTTCAACAATCTGGGCGCCGCACGCGCGCCATCGGGCTGGTCACGGCCACCGCGCTGACGGTTGGCTTTGGCTATGTCCTCGCAGAGGGCATGAACCTCGACATCATGCCGAAGGAGAACACGGCGATGGAGATGGTGATCATCACGCCGCCGGTGGTTCCGCCAGTCGAAGAGATCAAGCCCGTTGAAGTGCCGGAAGTGGACGTTGCGCCTGCCGCGCCTGAACTGGTTGCGCCCGACATTCCATTCGAGATTGAAGTGCCGCCAGTTGTCATTGCGCCGGTAGTCGAAGCCGCGCCTATCCCCGATCCTGTTCCGGCCGCGCCTGCTCCGGCTGTCGGCACAGATCGCGTTGCGCCGAAATTGCGCGCTGGCGACAAGCCGGCTTATCCGGCCGCTTCAATTCGCGCCCACGAACAGGGCACGACCCATCTGCAAGTTTGCGTCAACAATGCCGGACGCGTCACATCGGTTACGGTCGCCAAATCCAGCGGCTCTTCACGCCTCGACGACGCGGCTTCGAAATGGCTGCGCAATGAGCGCTTCGCGCCGGGCACCATTGGCGGCGTCGCCCAGTCGATGTGCGGCCACGACGTCTTCTACGAATGGAACCTGAAAGACGCCTGATAGCATCAAGATCGCCACACGCACTTCAGTAGAGTTTTTCGACGTGCAGCGCCTGCGCCCCATCCGGCCTCGCCGGGTGGGGCTTTCGTTTTTATCGGATGTATGGAGACACCGCGCTTGAACTGCGTTCAGCGGTCAAACAGCCCTGCAGAAAATCAGGTCGTCCGAAATCAGCTTTCGGAAGCTTCGTCCGAGCCGCCAGCGCCACGCGTGCTGGTCTTTTCAGCGATACGGGCGCGTTTGCCGGTGAGGCCACGCAGGTAATAGAGCTTGGCGCGGCGCACCTTGCCCTTACGGCGGACTTCGATCGATTCCAGCATCGGCGAGTTCACCGGGAACACGCGCTCGACGCCTTCGCCGAACGAGAGTTTGCGGACGGTGAAGTTCTCATTGAGGCCCTGACCGGCGCGCGCGATGCAGAGACCTTCGAAGGCCTGGACGCGCTCACGGTCGCCTTCCTTGATCTTCACGTTGACGCGCAGCGTGTCGCCGGGCGCGAAATCAGGGATTTTCTTGCCTTCGGTGACGCGGGCGATTTCCTCGCGTTCGAGGGTCTTGATGAGGTGAGCGGTCATCTGTCTGTCTTTCAGTCGCGCGGCTTCGCCCTTGGAAGGGGGGCGTCGCGGGAAGCGGCGTATAAATCGGGTCTGCGAGCTTTAGTCAACTCCTCTGCCTGATTTCGTCGCCAGGCTGCGACCTTTGCGTGATCGCCAGAGGTTAACACTGCCGGAATCTCGCGATTTTCCCACGTTTGCGGCCTTGTATAGTGTGGGTGCTCGAGCAGCCCGGTCTCGAAACTTTCTTCCGTCAGGGACTCGGAATTCCCGGCCACCCCGGGCAGGAGCCGGATGCAGGCCTCGAGCAGCGCCTGGGCGGCAACCTCGCCACCCGCGAGAACGAAGTCGCCAAGCGAGACTTCCTCAAGCTCCCGCCCCTCGATCACCCGCTCGTCCAGCCCTTCGAACCGGCCGCACAACAAGATGACGCCCGGACCCGCGGCGAGCTCGCGCACGAGAGCCTGCGTCAGGGGTTTCCCGCGCGGGGAAAGATAGATGCGAGGGCGACCGTCCTGCCCGACGCTGTCGATTGCCGCCGCCGCTACGTCAGCCCGCAACACCATGCCCGCACCGCCGCCGGAAGGGGTGTCGTCAACATTGCGGTGCTTGCCGACGCCATGGTCACGGATGTCGACGGTATCGAGCTCCCAGATACCCTGGCGCAGGGCTGTGCCGACAATCGACACACCCAGAATGCCGGGAAAAGCGTCTGGAAAAAGCGTGATGCAGGTGGCGCGGAACGTCATGGCTTTTCCGTTAGCTTGTCCGGCAAGGGATTGCACCCTCCACTGCAGTGGCCCCCTGTTTTGGAGCGCCGTTCGATGCTAGGGAACCCTCGCGTTTCTGCTGGGAGGACTACTCAATGAAATTCACGACTTTTGCTCTGGCCGCCGCGCTTCTGGCCGCTCCGGCGCTCGCGCAAGACGTCGCGCCGCCGTCCGACACGGTGAAAGCCGTCGTCGAAAAAGGCGTCTCCATGGAAGTCATGGGGCAGGCTGGCGAGATCGATTATAAGGCTGACGGCACGTTCTCGGGCTTCGACGGCCAGTTCGAAGGCACGTACAAGACGAACGGCAACAAGCTCTGCATCACGGTCGAGGCCTTCGGCATGGTCGACCAATGCACGGAATACCCGGATGGCAAGAAATCGGGCGACACGTTCGAGGTTCCCTCGGAAATGGGCCCGCTGAAAGTGACCATCCGTTCGTAAGAGGGACAGTTGAGTAAGGCGCCGCCGGCTCGCCCGGCGGCGTTCGCGTATCCGCCCTCTTGCGGCGGGCTATCCGGAGCGCTTCTATCTGCCTCGGATCGGATGATGGACATAACGGGATTAGGGAAACGACCATGAAACTGAAACTGATGGCCCTCGTGGCAGCTGCCGTTGCGATGCCGGCCCTGGCGCAGACGCCGCCGTCCGACACACTGACGGAAGTGATCTCCAAAGGCGTGACGATCACCGTCGCGCAGATGAGCATGACGGGCGACGTCGCCTACAAGCCGGACGGCACCTTCTCGGGCTTTGATGGCCAGTATGAAGGCACCTACAAGGTCGATGGCTCGAAGCTTTGCATCACGGCCGCCGCTGTGGGCCAGGACAATGCCTGCGTGGAATACCCCGCCGGCAAGAAATCGGGCGACAAGTTCAAGATCACCGATCCGGCCGTGGGCGACCTCGAAATCACGATCAAGTAAGCTGGTTCTCCAGAACCTGAAGCAAGCGCCGCCGCGGGCAACCGTGGCGGCGTTTGTGTGCCTGGGATCCCGGCGTCTTACTCATTTGTGATGTAGCGCCCACGGCATGTGGCGCCTACAAAATGCAGGTGATGCAGAACGGTTGGCGCAACATCACGGCCAGGAAGGCGAAGGCCATCGCCTTCGTGCTCGCCTGCATGCCTGCCCTGTCCGCATGTGAGACATTCTTCGAGGCCGAGGCGGTTCGCGACTATCCGGTCGAAGGGAAGCTCGTCGACATCGGCGGACGGCGCATCCAGATTGATTGCCGTGGCGAGGGCGGGCCGACCGTCGTGTTCCAGTCGGGCGGCGACATGCTCGGCTCGCTCGGCTGGAAGCCCGTGATGGAGAGGGTTTCAGCCAGGACGCGAGCCTGCGCCTACAGCCGCGCTGGCATACTGTGGAGCGATCCAGCAGACACGAAGTTCGAACCCGAGGATGTCGCGCGCGATCTTCATGCCGCGCTGGAAGCGGCTGGCGAGAAGCCGCCCTATGTGATGGTCGCACATTCGCGCGGCGGGCTCTACAACATGATCTTCGCCGGACTGTATCGCGACGAGGTCGCGGGAATGGTGCTGGCGGATTCATCCCACCCCGATCAGGAGCGACGTTTCCGCGACGCCGGCTTGCCGACAGGCGACTATGTGACGCCCGCGCAGGAGCTGAGCCTTGCGTTCAAATGGACAGGATTGATGCGGCTTTCGACCTACCCGGCCGATGCATCGATCTCTGACGAAGTGCGCGCCTTCTATCCAAAATCAGCAGCCGCAAATGCACGCGAAGCGCGCGAGCGGTCGCACACGATGGAAGTCGCCGGGCGCTATCGCGACCTGCAGAACTGGCCGCTGGTGGTGCTGGCGCGCGAGCTTCCGGAACAGACACAGGCTCGCAAGCGCGCCGATGCGCATGACGCGTACCTGCTTTCAGCAGACGGTCTGGTCGCAGGATCGGACACGCCGGAAAGCGAAGTGGTGTGGCGCCAGCTTCAGGCGGATCTCGCGACATGGTCGAGCCGGGGACGACTGCAGATCGTGCCGGATTCCAACCACGCCTTTTTCTTTCACCGGCCCGACATGATGGTCGCCGCGATCGACGAAGTGCTGGCCGCCGCCCGCGTCGTCAGACGGACGCAGCCTCGGGTGAACTGGCGGTTGCCAGCGGAGTAGCCGGCTGCCCCTTCGCCGCGATCACTGTGGCGGCCATGTCGCCCGACACATTGCCCACGGTACGGAAGATGTCCGGCACGGACTCGACCGCGACGAGAATGCCGAGCAATTCAATCGGCACACCCATCGCCATCGAGATCGGCGCAACGCTGGCGACGAAGGAAATCTCCCCCGGCAGGCCAACTGACCCGATGCTGATCGCGATCGCGACAAAGCCGCCGACGAGAATCTTGTCGGGCGTGAGATCAACACCAAACACCGCCGCGCAAAAGAACACGACGCCAAGGTTGGCGACAGGGCTCGTCATGCGGAATACGGCGACCGCCAGCGGCAAGACGATGTTTGCGACGCGTTCTGGCACGCCCATCGCATCACGCGACCGCTCCACCATCAGCGGCAGGGAGGCGAGCGAAGAGCGACTGGAGACCGCAACGGCCAGAACGGGCGCGGTGGCGTTGGTGAAGCGCGCGACGCCTGCCCTGCCCCACAGAAAGGCGAACACGAAGGCGATGGGCACGATCAAGGCCGTGACCACGGAAACGATGACGATGTATTGCGCGATCAGCCCGACAATGCCGACGCCGGCCGTGAGCCCGACACCCAGCGCCAGCGCAAACACCCCAACCGGCGCCGCCAGCAACACCCAGCGAACGATCACGATCATTGTATCGCCAACAGCGCGGAACACAGCAACCATCGGCTCACGCTGGGCGGCGGGAAGCCGCGTGGCGGCAAAGCCGAAGAAGAGCGCGAACACAACAAGCGGCAGGATGGCGCCTTCAGCAGCAGCGGCGATCGGATTGCCGGGCGCAAGCGCCGCAAGCCATGCGCCGATTGTGGGCGGAGAGGCAGCAGTAACCGGCGCGGTTCCGGCGCCCGCGATGAAAGTGGTCGCAGCGGTCTGGTCGACCGGCCAGAGGGTCAGGAATGCCGGAAATGCGACACAGGCGAAAACCGTGGCCGCCACAAGCAGAACACCGAACACGCCAAGCGAGCGAGCAGCGAGCCGGCCGGTTGACGCCGCATTGGCGACGGATGCCACGCCGGTGACGAGCAGCGAGAACACCAGAGGCACGACCGTCATGCGCAGGAGGTTCAGCCAGAGCGCGCCGATGTATTCAACCTCGGTCGTGAAGGCGATGAAATCAGGATTTCCCGACGCGCCAACGAATGCGCCAACCGCGATCCCCGCAGCCAGCGCGAGCACAGTAATGATGCTCAGCCATTTCAGCATGATCGATCCCAGCCAGCCTTGTCGTTGCGGGAGAGATGGCCTGCCCCGCGGCACGCTGGCAAGCTCTTGATCGCGTATTGCCTGGTCGAACGGGCTTTGCGCCGCCTGGGCGTCCACGCTAGCTTCGGGACTGACCTCGGGGGCGGTATATGGACGCGAGCGAACATGATCAGGAACGGCGGGCGATTCTGATCGGGGGCGCTGCAGCGCTGGTGCTATCGCAGGCCGGGCGCGCTTCGGCGCAGATCACGACATACAAAGGAAACGCCATGGCGCCGACCCTTGAGCTTGCCTTGACTGCGTACGTCCAGATCGGCGCGCAGGAGATGATCGGCGACATACCGGGTGGGCAGGGACGCATCATTCCCATCACCGGTGGCGATTTCGAAGGGCCGCGGCTCAAGGGCGCGATCATGCCCGGGGCGGACTGGCAGACCGTTCGGCCGGACGGCGTCACAGAGCTTCGCGCACATTACGGACTGCGCATCGATGATGGCGCGCTGATCCAGGTGCAGAACTACGTGCTGGTGCGGACCGATGCCCCGGCTGCTGATGGCAAGCCGGCGCAACGGACGCTGCGTGGCGTCATTACCTTCACCGCGCCGAAAGGCGCACATGACTGGCTCAACAAGACGGTATTCGTCTCGACACTGAACGAGCCAAGCGACACGCGCGCGCCCGTCGTGATCCGCGCCTACTCAGCGGGCTAACGAAGCGCTTCACCCCTCATCTGCGCCATCGGCTACTTCACGACCGGCAAGACGATGTAGCTCGGCTGGCTACTGGTGTGTCTCACCACATTGTTGGCGATGACGCCGTCCTTCTCGAACTCGTTGCGGCCACCCGTGTTGAGGTTGCGGCCGTATTTCGGGAAGGACGAGGACGTGACCTCAACGCGGATACGGTGCCCCGGCAGAAAGGTGTTGGCCGTGGACATCGGGGTGAAGTCGAGCTTGTAGGTTTTGCCCTTCTCCATGAACACCTCTTTGCCATAGCCTTCGCGAAAGCGGGCGCGGAGGATGGTGTCGTCGAGGATGTAGGCAGAGCCATCCGGTGCGACGTCGGCGAGCTTCACAGC
>CALMWO010000307.1 GCA_937873805.1 uncultured Hyphomonadaceae bacterium | reverse complement strand
CGGCTCTCGCCATAAGATCGCCCCCGCGCCAGCACCTGGCTCGCCCGATCCGGCGCCAGCTGCGCCATCACCAATCCCGCCGTCCATCCAAGCGAGGCATGTCCCGACGGATAATCGAAGCTCTTCCCAAGCGCATCGGATTTCTCGATGCATATGTTCCCGTCATTGTGCATGTAAGGCCGCGTCCGCTTGTAAAGCTGCTTCGCCGCCTCCGCCGCAGCGCCCGCATCAATCGTTGTGCGTCCCAGAATTGCCGCCAGCGTCGGCGCGTTTTCAGCCGTCAGTTCCGCCCCGACCGAGCACGAGAAATCCTTCAGCAAATCCTTCGGCAGGTAACTGTTGTCGCTCTGCGCCAGCTTCCACCGATCCGAACCTTCGAGCGCGCGCGTTTCGCGGAAAATCTTCCAGTCGAGATCGTTGCGCCCCTCGCCCTCCTTCGGCGCAGGAGGGATGGTCGCGACGGCATTCGGCATCGTCTCCGCAGTGAGAAACCCTCCAGTCCTCACCATCTGCCCTGGCTGCGGTTGCGCCTGTATCCCAGCCATAACCGGCTGTTCGATAGCCTCACCCGGGCCGCCCGCGCATGCGACCAGAACCGCCAACCCAACGGCCAGCACCGCATACATTCCCGCTTCAGCCTTCATCGCGCCTCTCCCGGCCACGTCCCAACGAACCCGCCGCAAACTATGAAAGGAAAAACGCCCACGGCAAGCCAGATTGCCGCCTCTCAATCGCTCATGCCAAACTCACTCACACAAGAAACGCAAAACTTCGGGGGAAACACCAATGATCGAACGCCAGATCGATATCGCTACAAAGGACGGCGCCAGCAGCACGTTCATCGTGCATCCCGACCGCAACGGCCCCTTTCCAGCGATCATCTTCCTGATGGACGCCCCCGCCATCCGCGAGGAACTGCGCGACATGGCCCGCCGCTTCGCCAGCTCGGGTTATTTCGTGATGCTGCCCAATCTCTACTATCGCTCCGGCGTGATGGAGATCGGTCCGCTTTCGCAGGATCCGAACGACCCGTCACGCAAGCGCATGTTCGAACTGATGAACACGCTCGAGATCCCGATGGTCCTCAGCGATGTCGATGGAATGCTCGCCTTCGCGCAAAGCGATCCCGCAGCCAACGCCGGCAGCGTCGGCACGGTCGGCTACTGCATGAGCGGCCGCTTCGCCGTCTGCGCCGCCGGTCACCACCCGGAAAGCGTGAAAGCCACCGCGTCCATCTACGGCGTCCGCCTTGTTACCGAGGGCGATGACAGCCCGCACCTGGTTGCGAAACGCTCACCCGCCGAATTCTACTTCGCTTGCGCCGAGCGCGACCACTGGGCGCCGCAGGAGATGGTTGATCAGCTCATGAAAGATCTCAAAGGCGCCATTGGCGAAGTCGAGCAATATCCCGACACCGACCACGGCTTCGCTTTCCCTAAGCGCCCCGCCTACAACAAGCTCGCCGCCGAACAGCACTGGGAGCGCGTGCTGTCGTTGTTCAACAGGCGATTGCGCTGATCAGTATTCGAACAGCTTGGCGTCTCTCTCGGCACGCTTGCGCGACGCCTCGAGAATGTGTGTCGCCAGAACCTTCTTGGACCCCTTGCCCTTCAGCAGGTTCGCAGGATCGAGATGGTGCTTCTGCACGATGACGCGCAGCTCCTTCGCATCGAACTTCAGAAGGCGCGCCTCGAATTCCTCCGGCGTGCCTTTCTTGAATTCGATGAAGGGATGGAAGCCCTCGACACTTCGCTCGGCCAGCCGGCGCTCGGCCAGTTCCTGCCCGAATTTCGCCAGCGACTCTTCCAGCTTCTTGCCGAATGCGGGGTTGTTCACCGCTTCGTCGGTGACGACCTTGAACATGCCAGCCAAGGCCCGATCGATCATATCAGCCCCACCCGCTCGCGGAACTCGCCGGCAAACCTGCGGATCACGGCCGCCGCATCGCCATACTTCTGCTCGAGCGTCCGCTTGTGGTCAGACCACTCCGCCGCGCGCGCGATCTGCTCCGCTTGCGGAATGCGTGTCTCGAACAAGTTGAACTGATCCTTCAGCAATGCCGCCTCGCTCTGGTGCAGCGAATTGCCGTCCTCGTACTTGGTGATCAGCGTGTAGATCCGGTCATCGGTAAACCGCCGCTGCTCCATCGAGCGCAGGGCGCGCTTGCGGAACGCAAAGATGCCGAGCCGCGAGACGTAGTCGGGAATGGTCGGAATGACGATGAACTCGGACAACTCGATCGCCGCTTCCGCGAACATCGAAATGCCAGGCGGGCAATCGAACAGCACGAGATCATAACTGTCCGCCACGTTCTCGATCGCCG
>CALMWO010000306.1 GCA_937873805.1 uncultured Hyphomonadaceae bacterium | reverse complement strand
GGGTTTCCAGAAGCGGGCAACTCGCGGTCGCCAGCGGCGTCATCTCGGAGCCGGCCGCCTCGGCATGGGCGATCGCCTGCCGGGTGTTCACCCACACGCGGTTTCGCGTTGCGCAGCGCATTCCGTAGTCGAATGTTTCGCGCATGCTCAGCTGATCGAAAGCAAGCGGTCCCGCATAAGCGACCTCGGACGGGATCGTGGTGAAGGCGAACGTCATGCCGCCACGCTCGGCAAAGACATTGGTCTGCACCAGCGCTGTCCGCGTCATGTGGTTCATCACCGCAGTGAAGCTGCGCGAGGCGACGTCCACCGGGTTGTTCAGGGTCGTGCGCGCTGCAGACGAGGCGGGGCCGTTGACGATGACATAGATATTCGCGCCGCGAAGGGCTTCGGGCGGTTCGCCAAGGATCAGCGCCATGTCAGGCGCGATAAAGAATGGCGTCGATGCGCCGCCATCCACATGCATTTCCTGGTATTTGCGCCCGTCCTTCTCCACGTCGATCATGACGGGCGGGAATACACCCGGCACGCTTGCGGATGCGACCAGAACATCACGGAACACCTCCCGTGCGCGGTCGCCGCCTTCCTGCGCGATCGCGCCCATATCCCAGACGACGGTTTCCTCACGATCGAGGTTTGTCGTCGCCACCAGCAGGATACGCCCGGTCTTCGCCTCTTTCGCCACCGCATCGATCAGCTCGTCCGTGACAAACCGCTCGACCAGCTCCTGCAGCGGCCCGCCCTCGAACACGCTGGAGCCGAACAGCATGCCGAAACCGCGCGACACCAGCAGCTTGTCGGTCGCTTCGCCACGATAGGCCTCGGTCAGCTTGCCGTCCCAGTCTGGTCCCAGGAACGCAAACGGCGCGATCAGCGCGCCCGTAGAAACGCCGGTGACGATCTCGAATGTGGGGCGCTTGTCGGCATTCGTCAGCCCGACCAGGATGCCCGCGCCATAAGCTCCGCCTGCCCCGCCGCCCGACAAAGCCAGCACATCGATCGACCCGTCGCTCACCGCCTTGACGGCGAGCGCGGTCCTCGGAAGTTGTTCGATGAAGAAATTGCGATCCAGCACATCGGTGCGAATCCGCTCCGCAAACCCCGGCGGGGAAGCGTCAGCGGGAGAGGCCGGCGGCGTGTCCAGTCGCGGCGCCGTCGCGCAGCCCGCGAGTGCGAGGCTTCCGAACAGGCCAATGCGCTGACACAGGTTCATACGCGTATTGCTCCGCAGCTTAGCCTGCAGATAGCTATGCGGGCGCGTCGCGACAAGCCGACAGGCTTGTTATCGCGCCGCTGAAACGATCCCGGCGAAAGTTCCGGCGCGCTTTCTACCAGAACGCAAAACGAAGCGTGACCGAGCCGTAATGGGTGATCGACGTATCGCCCACTTCCGCGTCATAGCCGAGCTTCACATTGAGGAACTGGCTTGTGACGTTGAGGCCAAGGCCCGCCACCAGCGCGTCTTCCGGCTCGACACCCGGATCGAGCTCGAACGATGTGCCCGCCGTATTCCCGCCAAAGCGCAGGGATGCCGCGTTGTTCTTCCAGCTCAGCACATTCCGGTAACCGACCGACAGTGTCGGCTTCATCGTGAAGGCGTCGTCGCCGCCCAGATTGCCAACGAACGAGACACCGTAGGCTGCCGTCGCCAGCGAAGCGTCGCTGTCGCCAGCAGTGATCGCGAGGTTCTCGTTGGTCGCGGCCGTTTCCTCATAGCCATCCTGGTTGAAGCCGATGTAATCG
>CALMWO010000305.1 GCA_937873805.1 uncultured Hyphomonadaceae bacterium | reverse complement strand
AGTTGGCGGTTTCTTTCAGCGTCTCGACATAGGTCAGCACCCAGGCGAGTCCGTGGGTTGCCCGTTGCTCTTCATCGATCTTCTTGCGGTCAACTTTTCCGCCGGGAGCCACCTGCGCGGCAACAGATTTGCGCAATGCGAGGAAATAGCCTTCGGCATCAGACGCCGCCTGGCGAATGACCGTCCTCAGATCCGCAATCACGACGCCGTCTACCATTCGTCCGCACTCCCGTTTCGAGACGATCCCACTAGCTCATTGCGGCGGTGCAGCAAAGATCATCCCGCCTGACAGGCTTGTGCTAATCGCCTGCCTTGCCTTGATACGAGCGGTCCCGCACAACCGTTCAGTGGTAGGCGCCGCGGCAAGTCATCGCGTGTCACCGGCTCGGAGGAGACGACCATGAAGCCTGTCCTGAAAATTGTTCTGTCCGCGACCGTAGCCGCGGTGGCGCTGTCCGGCGTGGCGCAGGCCCAGTCCGCACCCGGCTACACCCCGCCGAAAACCAGCTGGGGCGTGCCGGACCTGCAGGGCTTCTGGTCCAATTCGTCCATCACCGACATGCAGCGTGATCCGGCTTATCCAAATCTGGTCATGTCCCAGGCCGAAGTCGCGAAGATGGAAGGCGAAGACTACTACAACAATCGGACCCGCGAGGATGCGAAACCCGCCGATCCGAACGACAAGACACTTCTCGATGGCAGCGATCTTCTTTCCGGCGGCGGCTACAACGCTTTCTGGGTCGATCCGGGCAAGCACGTCGCGTTGGTGCGGGGCGAGTTCCGCTCGTCGTGGATCGTGGAGCCCGCGAACGGCCGCATTCCGCGCAAGGGAGTTGCAGCGCCTGCGGGCCGTCCGGCTGCGGGCGCGCCGGGTGCGCCGACAGGCGCCGCTTCGCGCACGAGAACAGTGCAGGGGCCTGGCGCTGTCGATCGCAGCGCGGGCGGCGGACTCGGTTCTTACGACAATCCCGAAACGCGCCCGATGGGCGAGCGCTGCATCATCGGCTTCGGCAACACGGGCGGGCCTGTGATGACGAACGTGCTGTACAACAACACCTACCAGATCGTGCAAGCGCCGGAGCATGTCATGATCATGGTCGAGATGGTGCATGATGCGCGCATCATTCCGATCACCAGGGACCGCAAGCGGCCTGACGTGATCAAGCAATGGCTGGGTGATTCCATCGGCTGGTATGAAGGCGACACGCTGGTCGTGCAGACGAAGAACGTTCATCCAGGCCAGCGCGGCTACGTGTCCAAGGATGGCGTGCTGACGGAACGTTTCACGCGCTGGAACGACAACCAGATCGTCTATGAATTCACGGTCGAAGACCCCTCGCAGTACACGCAGCCGTGGAAAGGCGAGATGGCCTTCAACGCTTCGAAGGAGCCGTCCTACGAATACGCCTGCCATGAGGGCAATTACGCGATGGAAGGTATCCTCGCCGGCGCCCGCAAGCAGGAGCGCGAAGGCAAGACGGTGAAGGCGAACGCGGCAGAAGAAGGCCGGGGCAACTAGGCCTCGGGCTTTCAACCTCCCGTGATCTTCGTGCCTTTGGCCCGAAAGGATGTGTCTCTGGCCGCAATCGCGGGGCGTTGAATCTTGCGTTTTTTCTGCGCTGGCCGCTCACTGGGCGCGGGTCGGACGTGAGCTCCCCTTGAGAGGGAGACCAGATACGGGACGTGAAACATGAAACGCATTCTTCCAATTGCCGTTGGCCTCATCGCCACGGTGTCGCTGGCTGCCGCAGCTTTCGCGGGGCCGAGTTTCGATGCGGATGGCAAGATCGTCATCCCTGACAACATGGACCGCTGGCCGACAGTCGGAACCACGTACGCGCTCAGCTATGAGGGCGATGGCGGGACGACGCTGAACACGGTGCGCCTCGATCCCGACAGCTACGACGCCTATGTGAAGACTGGGAAATTCCCCGTCGGGGCAATCCTGCAGCTGGAAGTGCGCACGCCCGTCGAGGAAATTGCGCCGGCCAAGGGCGGAAAGACGCAGGGCGGCGTGGTCGGGCGGTCGCTGCACGTGAAGGACGAAAAGGGCGGGCCGGGGACGTGGACGTTCTACGGCTTCGGCGCCACGTCGAAGACGGGCAGCCCCATCCCGCGCAGCCAGGCCTGCTATTCCTGCCATGACGAACACGCCGGCAAGACCGACACCGTGTTCTTGCAGTACTATCCGGCGCTGAAGGAAGCGCACGCGCGCATCGTATCAGCGCCGCAATAGCCAACCTTGGTATCAGGCCGCCTTCAACAGCCCTTCGGCTTCGAGGGCGGCCTTCACGGCGGGACGCTCTGCAACGCGTTTCTGGAACGCGGCAACCAGCGGGAATTTCGATAGGTCGACCTTGAGCGGCTCGGCCCAGCGCGTGACGGTGAACAGGTAGGAGTCTACTGTGGCGAAATTCTCGCCGGTCAGGTACGGGCGCCCGTCCTTCAGCATCTCCTCGATCATTGCATAGCGGGTCGCGAGCTTGTCCTTGGCGATCTGCCGGGCTTCTTCCGGCGTCGCCGGATTGAACATCGGGCCATAGGTTTTGTGAATCTCTGTCGAGATGAAGACCGCGAGTTCGTCCTGGCGCAGG
>CALMWO010000304.1 GCA_937873805.1 uncultured Hyphomonadaceae bacterium | reverse complement strand
GCCAGGAACAGTCAGCCTATGATGCCGGCTCGCGCGATGCGAACGGCAACCGGATCATTCTCGACGGTCGCATCATGACGGGCATGGACCAGTCAACGCTGGCCACCGCTTCTGCATCGGCAGGCGCCTGGGCCCAGGCCACGTCGGGCGCAGGCTTTGGCTCGAGCGTCGCGCAGGGCGCGGCCATCGGCAACCAGCTCAACGTCATCACCCAGGGCAACTGGAACACGGTCATCGTCAACTCGACGCAGATCAACCACGGCAACCAGACCACTGCGCTGAACGGAAAGATCGACCTCCAATGAGCACGCGCATGAAACTTCTCGCCGCTATCGCTGGCGCGCTTGCTCTGACGGGATGCGTCACGCCTTACGCCGGATCGAATGGCCTTTACGCCAGCCCGATCGGCAATGCGCCGGTCACTGCGAATCCGACGCCTTACTCGGCGGCCCTTGTCTGCATGTCGAACTACGCTCGCGCCACGGGCAAGCCGACGCCACGCATCGCGGTTGGCCGCGTGCTCGATTATACCGGTAAGGAAGATCTCGAAGGCGGCCGCAAGGTTACTCAGGGCGCATCGCTTATGGCGATGTCCGCGTTCGCGAAGGCCGGCGCCAAACTGGTTGAGCGTTTCGACACGTCGGTGTCCGAACTCGAACTCAAATACTCGAACAACAAACTGATCGGCGCCGATGGTTCCGCCAGCGCGGAAGGCGCTGAATTTCGCCAGATCCTCGCAGGTGAAATTCCGGGCTCCGACTATTATTTCGTTGGCGGCATCACCGAGCTCAACTCGAATATCCGCTCGATCGGCGCAGACGCCTTCATAGGCGATCTCGATGCCGCTGATCCCAAAGGCCATGCCGGCTTCAAACTGTTCGTCATCAACGTCGGCGTCGACCTGCGCCTGGTGAACACCAAGACGCTCGTCGTCGAAGACGTGATTTCCTACCAGAAGCAGATCGTCGGCCGTGAAATCTCCGCCGGCATCTTCGATTTCGCCAACGGCAACATCTTCGATGTCGGCGTCGGCGAGCGTGCGATGGAGCCGATCCAGCTTGCGGTTCGCTCGACTATCGAACGCGCCGTCCTGGAAATGACGTCCAACCTTTACGGCGTGCCGAACTCCGATCCGTGCGGCGCTCTGGCTGAAGAGTCCTCGTCGATGGTCGCGTCGACCTCGGTCACGGGCAACGCCTTCACGCTTCCGAACGGCGCACTCGCCTCTGACGGCGATAACCGCTCGGACCCGAGCCGCTGGAACGTTGATCGCGACAAGGGCGTCAAAGCCGGTCTTCGCGGCCGCAAGTCGTAAGCTGGAAGCCAAGGGGAACAACATCATGTCGACCCTGCTCGCGCGCCTTGCAACAGCCGCCGGCCTCGCTGCGCTGATCGCATTCCCTGCTTTCGCGCAAAACACGTCGACCGCCCTCAACGGCCAGCTTCAATGGGGCGATGTCATCTCAACGGTGGACGTCGTCAGCCGCAATGGTGCGCAGACCGTGTCGTCCGTTGCGACCTCGGCTGGCAACGCTGTCTCAGGCGTCAACCTTTCGGGCGACCTGGAAGCTCAATCCGAGCAGACCATGTCGGGCGCGACCTTCGCGACCGCCATCGTTGACGCCAACAATGTTGGCGAAGCCGCCGTGATCGCGACGGCGCAGGGCAACACGGCCCAGGCGCAGACCGAGAATGGCAATCTCCTTCTGGACGCTGCTCAAATCTCTGACGGTGGCGATGTGCTGGCCCGCGCTCGCGCTATCGTCGCCAACTCGCAAACACTGTCGACCACGTCGACTTCAGCCGGGAACAACACCTTGACGGGCGCGGATCACGGCGACCTCACTGTTCAGCTGAGGCAAGACGCTTCGAATTCGTCCTACGCGATCACTGATGTAGACGCCTGCTGCACAGGAACGACTGTCGCTGGCTCATCGTCCGCGGCCAATGCATACGGCTCGTCATCCACGACATCGACCGTCGACGTTCAATACGAGCAGAATTCGACGGGCGCTGAGTCACGCGCCACGACTGACGTCTATCAATATCGGGCTTACGATGTAACCGCTGCGTCCACCGCCGCCGCGAACTCGGCCACGATCAACAACGAACGGGGCTACACGGCGATCCGTGGCCGCCAGACATCTTCGACGGATGTTACCGCCGACACACGCGTCACAGTCGGCACATGGCCGGGCGTTGCGGTTGTCTCCGCTTATGGCGTCGGCAACACGACGCTCGCGACCAATATCGGCTCCGACATGGTCGTCGATATCGCCCAAATGAATACCGGCGGCGTCGATGCAAACGCACAGTTTGCTGGTTCCTCCGGCGATGGTGGCCAAGTGCTTGTCTCATCGACCGCAGTTGGCAACGGCTTCACGGGCTATGTCTGTTCACAGTGCGGCGACGCGGCTCTTTCAGGCACAATCAGCCAAACCAATGGCGGCAACATCACATCGACGGGCGCGATCTCGACGAACGGCGCCGGCGCGATCATCGGGTCCGCATCCGCCATCGGCAACTCGGCGACGTTCATCACGACGCAGCGGAACAACTAATCGCGCGGGGGCGCGAGGGGAAATCGCAAGCAGAATTTCAGGGTCCACCTTACCGGTCGCCCTGGCCTGCCAATGTAAGAGTGCTGCCCATAGGCGGGGGGCTTGTTGAGTAGCGTAGCGTATTGCGGCGGCTTTCCGATCGGAGAGCCGCCGTTCTGCTTTCGCGGCGAACTTACAGTGTAACGCGGCTGAACTCCGAAGCTGGCGAACGACCCGGCGTTACGGCAGGGCGTCAGTTCTCCAGAGCGAAGCGCAGCCCGGCATTTGCCTCAAGCCGCGCGATCAGCTTCGCTCCCAGCGCCGCGCCGGGCGTCCATACGCCGCCTGCCGTTTCATCACGCCCAACATCGCGCGCGAGACACAACGCGCTTTCGGAAATCATCTTCGACGTAGACGCATACCCTGGATCCTTGTCGCCCTTCACCGCGCCACGCATTGCGCGACCGTCCTTGGTCTCGCCGGTGAACAGCACATCATAGAACCCGCTTTCGCGTTCCTCTTTCGACGGTCCCTGCCCGGGCTTTGGCAACGCGAACTGGCGCAGCAACGCGCGCGTAGGCGGAAATCCCAACAAAGCATTCTGGATCGCGCCTTGCCGTGCTGTGGTCTTTGCACGCTTCTGTCCACCCACTCCATCGCCCGTCAGCATCATCTCGTCATAGACAAAATCGGCGCCCCAAGCCCGTCCAAGCAAATGATTGGTGCGGTGAACATTCTTCGTGTTGATCGTCGCCATAATGAATGGCGCCGCCCATTGCCCGGCGATGGAATCGTGTTCGATTTTCTCGCCCGAAGGCTGCGCCGGCCCTTTAAAACCAGGGGTTAACGCGAACGGATCCGCCAATGTCTTCACGATCGAAGGGTCGCGTTTCGATGACTCCAGCGTTGCCATCAAGCTCGCAATTGTGCCGCCCGAGAACCCACCCTTCATCTTGCGCACACGACCGCGCACACGCTGCAAAGGCGCGCCGAGCCGGTCCTTCGCCTGATCCTGCAGGAAGGTGACGCCGAGATCGAACGGAATGGAATCGAAGCCGCACGAGAACACGATACGTGCGCCGGACGCCTTTGCCCGGGCGTCGTACTTCGCGATCATCGCCGCCATCCACGCGGGTTCGCCGCAGAGATCGACATAGTCTGTTCCGGCGTCGACACAGGCCCCAACGAGCGGCTCACCGTAGAGCTGGTAGGGGCCGACCGTTGTAATGATAACCTTCGCGGCTCGCGCCATGGATGCAAGGGAAGCGGGATTGGAGGCGTCGGCGACCATCAGCGGCAAGGTTTCCGGCGCACCAATTTCTTCCCTTATCGTCTCCAGCTTGGCCTTGCTGCGACCTGCCATCGCCCATCGTACATCGCGCCCGACGCCGTAGGTCGCCAACATGTGCTCGGCAACGAGGCGACCAGTGAAACCGGTCGCGCCATAAACGATCGCATCGTAGCTTCGCCCCTCCGTCACGCGCCTACTCCGGCAGGTAGATGATGGGCAGGCGCAAGGCGCTCGGCTTGCCGGCGTCCATGAACACTGTGTTGCGCGCAATGCGCGTCTTCGCGTTGGGGCCGGGATCGGCGCCCGTGTTGGGATTCAGGTCGAAGCGCGGGAAATTCGAGCTTGTGACGTGGACGGCGATCCTGTGCCCCTTCTCGAAGGTGATCGCCGTGTCCCACAGATCAATCGTAAGCTTCTCCGGCGCATTTGGCGTCATCATTTTGATCTCGTCGGCGTTCTTGCCATCGCGATATCGGGTGCGTAGCGCGCTATCGAGCACAACGGCTTCGTAGCCGTCCGGATAGACATCGACGAGCTTGACCATGAAGTCCGTATCCAGGCCGTCTGTCGATGCCCAAAGGTCGACGCTCACTGGTCCTGCGATCGCGACATCCTTTTCCAACGGCTTGGTCTCGAACTTCAGGTAGTCGGCGCGTTTGCCGATCGGACGTTGGTCCATCGGGCCGCGATCGAATGTCAGGTTTGCGCCGCCAATGGTCTGCACTGGCTTCTTTGGATCGAAATAGTAACCGCGCGAAGACACCTCATCCGCAGGTGCGGTCGTCGACAACGATCCGTCCTTGTGGAGGAAATAGTTCACCGCGTTCGGCGCCGCAGGCCAGTCACCAAACGTGATCCAGCGGTTCTTCGGCGACACGGCGCCTTTGCGTGCGGACGCCATCATGTAGACCTTCACCGGCGGCTCATTCATGATGCCGTTGTCGACCCCCTTGAGCCAGTAGTCGAACCACCGGATCTCCGTCGGATTGCCGCGCAGGCCGCCGCTGTCGGGGTATTCAAGATCACCCGACAGTTCGCCGTGTCCGAACGGACCCATCTCCAGCTTCTGGTTTCCACGCGCGCCCTTTGCGCCTTGGTTCTGCAGCAGCGAGAAGTTGCGGACACTTCCTTCATTGAAGATATCGTACCATCCGCCAAGATTGTAGATCGGGATATCGATGAACTGGGCGTTGCGCTGGATATCGACCGCGGCAGCCTCCGCAGTATAGGGATAAGACGCAGCGCGCTGCGCGATGACATCCTCGGCAATGCCCTGATCGCGGCTCCAGTCGCCGACATCCTTCTGCTTGAAGGCGCCGCCGATGAATGAGGCTGCTGTCATCGAAGTTGGCGCGACGACCACAAACGCCGCCGTCAGATGCGGCGGGTTCGCGATAGCTGCGAGATTGCCAGTGATGCCCATGGCCGATGGCCCGGTGATGCCAACCTTGCCGTTGCACCAGCTCTGCTTGGCCATCCATTCCACGGTGTCGAAGCCATCGTCGCGGTCGTTGACGAAGGCAGAGTAGAAGCCTTCCGACCGCCCCTTCCCGCGAACGTCTTGCACGAGGAATGCATATCCCGCTGCTGTGTACCCCTCTGCTCCGCGCGAGTCCTTATACATCTCGTCCTTACCGTAAGGCGTACGGGTGACGATGCACGGATACGGCGCCTTGCCGCTCGCCGGCAGATAGAGATTACCCGACAGCTTCACGCCGTCGCGCATGGTTGCAAAAACCTCTGTTGCGCCTTGGGCCACTGTGTCGGGACGCGCGCCACGCGCCGTTGGCGCCGCTGGGGCCGCCGCCTGCTGCTGCGCCAGCGCTGCTGTTCCCAGCGTCATAACCGAGACCGCCGCCATAGCGGTCGCCATCCACGTGCGCATGCTTCTCTCCCTACCGACCTGTTCCAGCCGCTTGAAACCAGTGTCAGACTGGATCGACCCCGCGGTCAATCGGCTCCAACGCTTTGTCCCTACGGCGCCCCGCTTCACGAACGGGCCCTCTTGTGAAATTCATCGCGGTATGGATTTCGTGAAACCGACAGTCTTCGCCATTCCGTTCTTCATTCTCACCGTCGCGCTTGAATGGTGGGCGGTGAAGACGAACCGCGCGACAGGACGCTATGAGACCAAAGACGCAATCACCTCGCTTGCGATGGGGCTTGGCAGTGTGGCGGTGGACACCGTCTTCGCCTTCGTCGGCACGTGGCTGTTGATGCTGTTCTGGCCCTACCGTCTGTTTGAGATCCCGGTGACGTGGTGGAGCTTCCTGCTCGTCTTCGTCGGCTACGATCTGATCTATTACTGGAAGCATCGCTTCGCTCACACGGTTCGCTGGTGGTGGTCGGAGCACGTCACGCACCATTCATCGACGCACTACAATCTCACCACGGCGTTGCGTCAGCCATGGTTCGGACCCTTGACCGGCCTCGTGATCATATCTGCGCCATTGGTGCTGCTGGGCTTTCATCCAGCCTTCATCGCATTCTCGGCGGGCGTGAACCTCGTCTATCAATACTGGATTCATACCGAGGCGATCAGGAAATTGCCGAACTGGTTCGAGGCGGTGATGAACACGCCAAGCCACCATCGCGTTCACCACGCTACCAATCCGCGCTATCTCGATGCGAACTACGCGGGCGTGTTCATCATCTGGGACAAGATGTTCGGAAGCTTCGTACCCGAACTCGATCACGACAAGCCGGTGTACGGCATCGTCAAACCGCTGGAGACATACAATCCGCTGATCGTCGCCTATCATGGCCTGTTCGGCCTTCTGGGCGATTGCTGGAACGATGGCCCGCGCCCGTGGCGCTGGGTTGGCCGCTTCATCAACAAGCCCGGCTGGTCGCCGGATGGAGCCCATGCCCGCTCAGACGAGATCAAGACCGCTTATCTGGCTGCTCACCCTGAACAGGCCGGCACGCCCGGCCTGCCGCGCAAGCATCTTGAAAACAGGGCGGCGGCGGCCGTCCCTGCAGAATAAAAGGAAGCGCCGCCAATCCGAGCGACGCTTCCTGTTTATCAGATGACAGACGATCAGGCCGATTTCACTTTTTCGATCCAGCGCTTCACTCGCGCTTCCAGAA
>CALMWO010000303.1 GCA_937873805.1 uncultured Hyphomonadaceae bacterium | reverse complement strand
CGGCCGAGCGTAGCGAGAGCCGGGAGCCATTTCGCCGCGTGTCCCACCTGATGAGTGGTTCCCGGATAGCGCTTCGCGCTTCCGGGATGACAACCGGGATCACAAATTGTGGTTGTGGCTGAGGGAGTAGCGCCGGACCTAGTTCTGGTCGAACAGGGCGTCTGCGGCGCCGGCGTCGTCGGGGGTGACGGACTGGTCGAGCATTTCCGCCGTCAGTTCCAGCGGGGCCAGTTGTTCGGTCTTGTCGGCGATCCAGAGGTTCATTTCCAGCGCGCCGCCTTCGAGGGCGCGTGTACGCGCGCGCCATGTCTGCGCTTCCCACGCCAGCTCCTGCAGGAACAGCGCGCCTTCGCGGCCGGTGAAGCCGCTCGTGGCGGCGCCTTCCAGAACTTGCGCGAGGTTGGCGTAGCCCTGCCTTGCGGCGGACAGTACCTGCTCGGTCACAGCAACCTTGCGCACCGACTTGAAGCCCGCGAGCTTCAGCAGTTCTTCGATCTCGTCATTGTTCGCCAGCTGCGGCTCCGCCCAGGCAGAGGCAAACGCTTCCGGCGGTGTCTTCTTGGTGGTGCGCGTGGTGTCGAGGAACACCCAGCGGCCATCGGCATCCAGCGCGCGGAACACACGCCCGACAAGGCCGGCCTTGTGATCGGCATAAGCGAACGCTTCGACGCTGGCGATCGCCGGCAGCGATTGATCGGTGAAGCCGCGCGGACGATCCACTTCGCCACGTGTGACGATGGCCGACGGCACGAGTTCGCTGAGGCGCGACACACAGGCTGTACGCCATTCGGTGGCCAGAACCTTGCGGTCGGATTGCGCGGCGAATGCATTGAGCAGCGCGCCATCGCCGCCGATGAAGCCAATGTCGCCCGGCTTGTCGGTGAGTTCGAGAAGCGCATCGATGAGGCGCGTGTCGATAGAGAAGGACCCGGGCGCCAAGCGGCCTTCGCCCCACAGCGTCTCCAGCGCCTTGATGCGAATGCTGCCGCCATCGACCGGCTCGGCCACGGCAGGCGCAGCTTCGACAACTTTGGCAACAGGCGCAGCCTCCACGGCGACCGGCGCGGCGGGGGCTTCAGGCTTGATTTCGGGTTTGGCTTCCGGCTTCGCGGCGGCCTTCGGCTCTTCCGCTTTCGCGGCCTCGCCGCCCTCGCCTTCGACCGGCGCAACGTAGTCGCGACCGCTCCACCAGGCGCCAAAGCGCCCGGCGACGTCGTCACCCGCTATCTTTTTCACCGCCGCAAGCATGCGCGCGTCGTCCTCGACCGTTGAACCCCAACCTCCTGAACCTACCCGACTTTGGTTAATTTTCGGGCGATCCGGGTCGGTGAAATTTCATCGATTTTCAGCGGTTTCGCGACGAAAGGGGATCGGCGGCGCCCGGGATGGCAGGGGATCATCGGGCTTGCGGATGAAGGCCAGAACGTCGCTCCAGACCGTTGCGGCCTGAAGGTCGTTCATCAGCATGTGGTAGCCGTGTTCGTAATAGGCCGTGCGGACATAGGCCGGCATCCGGCGGGCCGCACGCTCGACCCCTTCCGGCGGAATGATCTCGTCCCTGGCGCCGTACAGCATCAGCGTCGGCACGCGGGCGGGCAGCCGGTCTATCGTCTGGTCGGCCTCCTCCATGATCGAGACGACGCCATAGACGCTGTCGATGCGGTTGGACTTCTGGACATAGGGGTCGAACCACATCTCGCGCAGCTTGGCGTTGTTGTCGGTCGCCACGACGCGCACGCCATCTGGCGGAACCACGACCCAGTCCGGCCGCACATGGGAGCTGACCCACAGGCTGGCGCTGTAGAACCAGGGCAGCACCCCCCACCCGCGAAAGCCCGGGCCTGACAGCACTAGCGCGTCTGCATCGATCGCGGGCTCTTCGGCGAAGGCCGTGACGGCGACGGCGGCGCCCATGCTTTCGCCGACCACTGCGATCCTTGCGTCCGGGTCACGCGCGCGGGCGACCTCGACGGCGGTCTGTACATCCCGGCGCATGACATCGTGCGACGGCCAGATCATCCAGTTGGGCGAACGGCCGAAGCCGCGCTGGTCGTAGGCATAGACCTTTGCGCCATGGGCGGACCACCACGCGCCGGCGGATTTGAAGGCGGCCGCGTAGTCGTTCATGCCGTGGATCGCGATGATCACGACATCGGGTTCGCGTGAGTAGACCGCGGCGGCGGCGGCGCATGCGGAAGCGCGGGTGGAGAGGTTGATCCCTCCGCCTGCATCGCACGGCCCGAGGCCGCCGACCGACGAATGGGGCTCGTAGACATCGAGGCCCAGCCGCGCGCCATCGAACGATGTGAACCAGTGATCGGAGAAGCCGGGCGCGGGATCGGCTTCATATTTCAGCGCGCCTTGCTGGAGCGGGGCGCAGGCGGATGCGAGCAGCAGCGCAATACCGAGCACCGCGGCCAAGAGGCGCGATAGCTGGAATGTTATGCCGGAAGGGGCCAACTCCATCATCCGTACAGTTTCCCAATATGCGCGGGCTCGTCCATAGTGATCCGCACAGATATCGAAAGGTTCCCATGTCCGGCGCAGTCGACCTGATCATCGAGCCCCGCCAGCGCGATCTTGGCGGCTTTTTCGTGCGCAGGCTGCTGCCCTTCCCGAACCGGCGCAATGTCGGGCCCTTCGTGTTCTTCGATCATCTTGGGCCTGCCGACATGCCGCCCGGCAAGGGGATGGATGTGCGCTCGCATCCGCATATCGGGCTTGCGACCGTCACCTGGCTGTTCGATGGCGCGCTGGATCACCGCGACAGCCTTGGCACGCAGCAGACCATTCGCCCCGGCGCGGTCAACTGGATGACGGCGGGCCGGGGGATTGTTCACTCCGAGCGGACCCCGCCGGAGGAGCGCGCCAATGGCCATCGCATCGAGGCGATCCAGACATGGGTAGCGCTGCCGCAATCGCATGAGGAGCAGGAGCCGACCTTCCAGCATTATCCCGCCAACGTTCTGCCGAACATTGATGCGGGCGGGGCCAAGGGCGTGCTGATTTCCGGTTCTGCCTACGGCCATACCTCGCCTGTCAAATTTCCGAGCGGGATCTGCCAGCTCGTACTGACAGCAGAACGCGACACGACCATTGAAGCTCCCGAGGCGGAGGAGCTTTGCCTGTATGTCGTCAGCGGCTCGGCCACGGTTGGCGACACGACGCTGGGCGATGCGCAGATGGCTGTGCTCAACCCTGCCCGGCCGTGTGCAGTGAAGCTTACGGCCGGAACGCGGATCATGTTTGCCGGTGGCGATGCGCTGGATGGACCGCGCTTCCTGGACTGGAACTTCGTTGCCTCATCGAAGGAGCGCCTTGCGAAGGCGTCTGCGGACTGGCGCGCGTCCATTGCCGGAGGCTTCGATGGGACGTGGTTCGCCCAGCCGCCGCATGAGACGGCGTGGATCCCCCTGCCCGGCGATCCGCAGCCGACGCCGATGGATCACATTCCCGACGATCACGACGACGACTGGGAAAGCTGAAGCTTACCTGTTCACATCGACCACGATGCGGCCGCGCACCTTGCCGGCCATGATGTCGGCTGCCGCGCCGACGGCGCCGGCGAGCCCGACCTCCGTGGTGATGACTTCAAGCGCCGAAGCGTCGAGATCGCGGGCCAGGCGCTGCCATGCGAGCAGGCGACGCGGCTTGGGGGCCATGACGCTGTCGATGCCGAGCAGCGACACGCCGCGCAGGATGAAGGGCGCGACGGATGCCGGGAAATCCATGCCCTGCGCCAGACCACATGCGGCGACGGCCCCGCCATAGCGGGTCTGCGCGCAGGCGTTCACCAGCGTGAAGCTGCCGACGGAATCCACCACGCCGGCCCAGCGCTCCTTCTGCAGGGGCTTTCCGGCGGCGGCGAGTTCGGCGCGGTCGATGATCGT
>CALMWO010000302.1 GCA_937873805.1 uncultured Hyphomonadaceae bacterium | reverse complement strand
TCGCCGTTCATCTCGAGGATGCTGACGTGATGGGTGATGCGGTCGAGCAAAGCGCCGGTCAGGCGCTCGGACCCCAAGGTTTCCGTCCATTCGTCAAAAGGAAGGTTGCTGGTGATCAGGGTCGCGCCTCGCTCGTATCGTTGCGAGATCAGCTCGAACAGCAATTCCGCGCCGGTCTTTGACAGCGGCACGAAGCCCAGTTCATCGATGATCAACAGCTGGTAGGCGGCCATCTGCTTCTGGAACCGGATGAGACGCCGCTCGTCGCGCGCCTCCATCATCTCGCTGACCAGTGCGGCCGCTGTCGTGAACCCAACGGACAGGCCCTTCTGGCAGGCGGCCAGGCCGAGGCCGAGCGCCACATGGGTCTTGCCCGTGCCGCTGGGGCCGAGAGCGATAACGTTCTCCCTGCGCTCGATCCATTCGCAGCGCGCCAGTTCCAGCACCTGCATCCTGTTCAGCTTTGGGATGGCGGCGAAGTCGAAACTGTCGAGGCTTTTGACGACCGGGAACCTGGCCGCCTTGATGCGACGCTCGACCTTGCGACGGTCCCGTTCGATCATCTCCCGCTCGGCAAGCCGGGTGAGGTATCCGACATGATCGACGCCTTCGGTGGCGCACAGCCGGGCCAGCTTCTGGTACTCGCGCTGGAAACTCGGCAGCTTCAGGGTTTTGAGATAATGGGTGAGAAGGATCTCGGGTGCTTGGGTGTTCATGCGGCTTCTCCCGCATCCGACGACAGGAGACGCATATACGCCTTCGCCGATGTCGTCTCGACCGTCGCCCTCGGCAGATAGGGGTAGATGGACAGGTCCAGTCTGGGCGGCCGGCGTTCCACCCGGCACAGGATCAGATGCTTGACGGCGTCAAAGCCAATGGCGCCAAGCTGGATCGCCTGCTTCACCGCCGCATGCAGATCGGCGAGTTCGAAGCTTTCCAGCAGGCGCAGAACCTGCACGTATTCCCGCCGCCCATGCTTGGCCATGCGACCTTCCATCAGGCGACGCAGTGTGGCGAACTCTCCGGGGAGGTCCCAGCCTTGGAGAGGTGCAGCCTGATCCAGAGAATTGATCTTCTGCTCGATCAGCGGCAGGTAGTGGACAGGATCGAAGATGACATCCTCCCGCTCCCAACTCCGAGGATGACGGGCGATGATCTCGCCGCGGCAGCCGATGACCACCTCGTCGACATAGCCGCGAACCCAGACATCCTGGTGGCCGTAGGCGACAGGCACGGAATAGTCGTTGGTCTTGTAGCGCACCAGAGACTGTGCCGTCACAATGGCGCTGGCCTGGTCGCAGGCGTCAAACGGCGACGCCGGCAAAGGCCGCATGGCAGCAACATCCCGCTGCAATCGTTCGCCGATCGTCTCGCTCTCGCCGCGCAGCCTGTCGCGCTGACGCTTACGGCATTGCTCTTCCAGAAAAGCGTTGAACGCATCCCATGTCGGAAACTGCGGGATCGGCACCATGAAGTTGCGCCGGGCATAGCCGACAAGGCCCTCGACATTCCCTTTGTCGTTGCCCTTGCCAGGCCGACCGTAGCGATCCCGGATCAGGTAGTGAGATAGGAAGCCACTGAACAGCGCTGCCCGTTTGCGCGTGCCGTCGGGGAGGATCTTCGCGACGAGGCAGCGGTCGTTGTCGTAGACGATCGACTGTGGCACGGCCCCGAAGAAGGCGAATGCATGGATGTGGCCGTCGACCCAGGCCTCGGCCACTGCCGCCGGATAGGCCCGCACATAGCAGCCGTCGCTATGCGGCAGATCGAGCACGAAGAAGCGCGCCTTCTGCTCCACGCCGCCAATCACGACCGTCGCCTCACCGAAGTCCGCCTGCGCATGGCCGGGCGGATGCGACAGCGGCACAAACACCTCTTGTCGGCGCTGATCCCGATCGCGCATATAATCCTTGATGATCGTGCAGCCGCCGGTGAACCCGCATTCGTCGCGCAGGCGGTCG
>CALMWO010000301.1 GCA_937873805.1 uncultured Hyphomonadaceae bacterium | reverse complement strand
CAGCGTGCGTCGGCGCTGCTGCGTCACGGCGTCGCACACGTGGATGCCTGCGCCGCGACGAGACCCCGCGACGACGACACGAGTCGAAGCGCTGAGCGGTGCGACGCGCACGCGCGCGCGCGCGCGCCATCGAGTCACCGTCGACCACCGCTCCGGCCACTACGCCCGCGCCGGCCCCGGTCGTCGATCCGCTGGCGCCCCGCGCCGCTACGCCGGCTCCGGCCACGAACACTGCCCCGGCTCCGACGACTTCGGCGCCTGCGACAACTCAACCCACCACCCCGGCTCCAGCGCCGGAAAACGGTGGATCGAACAACTAGTCGCCTGAACTAGGGACTTCGGGCTCTCGCCTGACGCCCGCGAATCATTAAACTGGTCATCCGTCATGAAGCGTTTCATCTTCATCACGGGAGGGGTTGTGTCCTCCCTCGGGAAGGGCATTGCCTCGGCAGCGCTCGGCGCCCTGTTGCAGTCGCGCGGTTACCGCGTCCGGCTTCGCAAACTCGACCCCTATCTCAACGTTGACCCCGGGACGATGTCGCCGACCCAGCACGGCGAAGTGTTTGTCACGGACGACGGCGCCGAAACCGACCTCGACCTTGGGCACTACGAGCGCTTCACCGGCGTCTCGGCCCGCAAGACCGACAACACCACCACCGGCCGCATCTACAAGGCGATCCTCGAGAAGGAGCGCCGCGGCGACTATCTCGGCGCGACGCTGCAGGTCATTCCGCACGTCACCGACGCCATCAAGGAATTCATCAAGTCCGACACGGACGATGTGGACTTCGTTCTCGTCGAGGTCGGCGGCACGGTCGGCGACATTGAAGGCCTGCCGTTCTTTGAAGCCATCCGCCAGTTCAGCCAGGATGTTGGTCGTGAAGCCAGCCTCTTCATCCACCTCACGCTGCTGCCCTACATCAACACGGCAGGCGAACTGAAGACCAAGCCGACGCAGCACTCGGTGAAGGAGCTTCGCTCCATCGGTATCCAACCCGACATTCTACTGTGCCGCGCGCCGATGCCGATCCCGCCGGAAGAGCGCCGCAAGCTGGCGCTGTTCTGCAATGTGCGCCCGGAAGCTGTCATCGAAGCGCTCGACGCCCAGCACATCTACGAAGTCCCGCTCGAATACCACGCGCGGGGCCTCGATCGCGAAGTGCTCCGCCACTTCGGCCTAGAGAAGGAAACAACCCCCGATCTGAAGCATTGGGTCCAGACCTCGCAGACGCTCCGCAACCCGGACGGCGAAGTCCGCATCGCCATCGTCGGCAAGTACGTGGCGCTCCACGATGCCTACAAATCCGTCGTCGAAGCGCTCGGTCATGGCGGTCTCGCCAACAAGGTAAAGGTCAATCTCACCTGGATCCCGTCTGATCGTTACGACGATCCAGAAGCCGATCTCTCCGAACTCGACAGCGTCGATGGCGTCCTTCTGCCCGGCGGTTTTGGCGAGCGGGGCGCCCTCGGAAAAATGCGCGCCGCAGGATACGCCCGCCGTCACAAGCTTCCGTGCTTTGGCATCTGCTATGGTATGCAGCTCGCTGTGATCGAAGTTGCGCGCAACCTCGCTGGCATCTCCGGCGCAGGCACAACCGAGTTCGGCAAGCCGGATTATCCCGCTGTCGGCCTGATGGGCGAATGGACGCGCGGCAACACCAAGGAAATCCGCACGGCCGACGGTGATCTTGGCGGCACGATGCGCCTTGGCGCCTATCCTGCCGTCCTGACCAAGGGCACGCGCGTTGCCGACATCTACGGCTCCCAAACCATTTCGGAGCGTCACCGCCACCGCTATGAAGTAAACGCCGACATCATCGCCAAACTGGCGCCG
>CALMWO010000300.1 GCA_937873805.1 uncultured Hyphomonadaceae bacterium | reverse complement strand
AATGTGCGTGAGGCTCTGGATCCCGGCCTTCGCCGGGAACGCAGACCCTGAGGGTCCGCTTCCAAGGACGAGTGGTGGGCTGACATTGAGCCAGCGGTGGGTTTGGGTCAGTAGCGCAGGTGGGGGCGGCGGGTTGTGTCCCAGGCTTGTTCGTCGGGCTGGGTGATGGCGTCGAGGTCGCCGGGTTTGGCGGCGGGGTCGTCGACCCATTCGCGCAGGAGCGGGCTGCCATTGATGACGTCGATGGGCAGCTTTCCGAGTTCGTATTCGTAGGGAAAGTCGCGCCAGAGTTGGTAGTCGGGGTAGAGTTTGCGGATGGCCTTGAAGGCGAGCGTCTGGACGCGCCACGGCTGGAAGGCCTGATGGTCGTAGAAAGCGGGATCTTCGGTGTGGATCTGGACGCCACTGCAGAGCTTGCCGACGTGCTTGTGGAAGGTGGGCTCGAACCAGCAGTCGCGGAGTTTGCAGCCGCGCAGCCATTGTGGGGCGAGCGCGTGCATTTCAGCGATGACGCGGCGAGCGTCGATATCGGGAGCGCCGAAGAGTTCGAGCGGGCGGGTGGTGCCCCTGCCCTCTGACAGCGTTGCGCCTTCGAGCATGACGGTGCCGGCATAGGCGCGGGCCATCCAGAGATTGGGGGCATTGGGGCTGGGGTTCACCCATGTGCGTTCGTTGATAGGCCAGCCGAAGCCGGGGGCGGCGTCTGGCTGATAGCCTTCCATCTCGATGACGCGGTAATCGACGTCGAGCTTGTAGTGGGCGATGAACCAGTGGCCGAGCTCGCCAAGAGTCATGCCGTGGCGCATCGGCATGGGGCCGGCGCCGACGAAGCTTTCCCAACCGGGACGGAGCGTCAGGCCCTCGATGGGTCGGCCGGCGGGGTTCGGGCGGTCCAGCACCCAGACGGACTTGCCCTCTTTCGCGGCGGCTTCGAGGACGTAGAGCAGCGTGGTGATGAAGGTGTAGATGCGGCAACCGAGATCCTGCAGGTCGATCAGCACGACATCGAACGTGCTCATCTGCTGGCCGGTAGGGCGGCGCTGTTCGCCGTAGAGGCTAAAGACCGGGATGCCGAGGATCGGATCGTCGAAATCCGGGCTTTCGACCATGTTGTCCTGCTTGTCGCCGCGCATGCCGTGCTGCGGGCCGAAAGCGGAACTCAGCTTGATGTCGCCGGTGGCGGCGAGCGCGTCGAGCGTATGCGTAAGATCGCGCGTGACCGACGCCGGGTGCGCAACGAGGGACACGCGCTTGCCCTTGAGCGGGGCGCGGAGGGCGGGGTCAGCGAGAAGACGATCGATGCCGAATTTCATGGCTTAACCTGCTGGAGGAAGTCGCAGGGCAAAGCAATCCAGATGGTGGAAATCCAGCTTGTTCTCGGGATGTTTGACTGCCCAGTAGGACCTGACGCCCGCGACGTCTTCGAGAATCACGGACAGGCCGACTTTCCAGTGGCCTTCGAGATTCGGCAGGCGGCGCAGATCGAATGTGGCGCTGAGATCGAAGCGGTCGCCGAAAGCGCGTGTGCCCACGCCGGGATCGGTGGCTTCGGCAATGTTGGCCATGCCGGAGCGGTGGCTTTTGAAATGGTAGGCGGCCCACTGACCGGTGGGTGAGAGGTTGAACTCGCTGTAGCCGCCACCCTGCTCCGGCATGATGAAGGCTTCGAAACAGGAGTGTTTCCAGAGCTCGTCAGCGCGGGTGGGATTGGCCAGCTCCGGCAAGGCGAGCTGGGCAATGTCGCCAGTGACGGTGAAGCGGAGCGCGATGCTTTCGGGCGTGCGCGTGATTTCTGCGTCGATCGCGCTGGCGGGCGATGCCGAGGACGGGTGGCGAGTCAGGGCGTGGCGCATACAGGTGTGTAGCGCCGCCCGTGATCGCTCGCCAGAGGCGGTCTATTCCGCTGGCGTGACGACCGGCTCGGCGCCGCCCTTCCCGCGCTTTCCACGCTTCGGCTTCTTCTGCTTGGCTTCGCCGGGGGCGAGCAGCAGATAGAGCGGCGGCGTGACGATACGGGCGAGAAGCGTGGACGTGACGAGGCCGCCAATGATCACCATGGCGAGCGGCGAGTAGAGCGGCGAGCGCTCCATCACCAGCGGGATCATGCCGCCGATGGCCGTCATCGAGGTGAGCAGCACGGGCAGAAAGCGGACCTCGCCTGCCTTCTCGATGGCTTCACGCAGAGGCGTGCCGCGTTCGCGTTCCTGGTTGGCGAACTCGACCAGCAGGATGGAGTTCTTTATCTCGATACCGATGAGCGCGATGAATCCGATGATCGAGGTGTAGGACAGCGACTCCTTGCCGATGAACAGCGCGATCAGGCCGCCCATGATGCCGAATGGGATCACGAAGGCTACGACCGCTGCGCTGGAGAACGAGCCGAATTCCAGCAGCAGCACGGCGAGGATGCCGAACATGGCGATGATGATGGCGGGGCCGAAGCCGCCGAAGCTTCTCGATTGCGCTTCGGCTTCACCGCCATATGAAATCGAGTAGCCGGGCGGCAGCTTGAGCGGGCTGAGTTTTTCAGCGACGGCGCGCGTGACATCGCCTGCGAGCCGTCCCGGCTGGGTGAACGCCGTGATCGTGACGGTACGTTCGCGCTCATAACGGCTGATGCGGGACGGACCGGCGGAGAGCGTAGGCTTGGCGAACTCGGAAAGCGGCGCAGCGGCGCCGGAATTCGTCCAGATGTAGAGCTTGCTGACGTCTTCAATGCTCATGCGTTCGGCGCGCGGGGCGCGGACGACGATGGGATAGGAATCGCCG
>CALMWO010000299.1 GCA_937873805.1 uncultured Hyphomonadaceae bacterium | reverse complement strand
CGTCTTGCCTGCCATCAGCCACTTGCTGCTGCGGGGACGCCACAAGCATCATGTCACCGGTGACTACGGCGATGTCGACACGTTCGGTGCTGAGTTGCCGGTCAAATGAGGATGTGGGCGGCCATGTCAGCGCGATGCGTCGGCCGCCCACTTCGAAGATCTGCTGGCCCGGATTTCCAGCGCTTCGCCTCGAGACAATTAAAGGATAGCTCGCATGACGGAAAAAGCGCAGTTCGATATTCCACTCGTCTTGCCCGGGGTGGCGGATGCTGCAGATGCCTGCGTCGAGCGTATCATCGGCCGCTTGAGACCGCGCGCTGGCGTCGATGAAGTCCACGTCTTGCCAGCAACGGCTGATCAGCCAGCGAAGCTGTGCATTGGCCTCGCCTCAAGATTTGTTCGCCAGACAACGCTAAGCCGGACATAGTGAGAACATCCTACGCGACGAGCTGCAACCTGCCGCTCGGGTCGTGAAGGGCTCGGTACCCGCCACCGTCGCTGAATGACGCATCCTCCCACAGGTAGTCGCCAGTCAGGCCGATATGCGACCAACCCAGCGGCGAGACGTGCGCCAGTAGTGCCTCGTCGATCTCTGCCCCGGAGTAGCGAATGTGATCGGCGGCGCGGCCGAGATAGAGGGTGTTCCAGTATGCAATGGCGGCGATGAGCAGGTTGAGGCCAGACGCTCGGTATTGCTGGTTCTCCAAGGTACGGTCCGTGAAGCGTCCCTGCCGATTGGTGTAGATTGCATCAGCCAGGGCGTGCCGGGCCTCTCCCTTGTTCAATCCGGCTTGGCAGGCGCGGCGCAATTCGGGCTGTTCCAGCCAGTCGAGTGTGAACAGCGTCCGTTCGATGCGACCGAGTTCGCGAAGGGCAAGATCGAGCTTGTTCTGCCGACGATAGGCGGAAAGCTTGCGCAGTATGACTGACGGAGCGACCGTGCCCTCACGGATCGATGCCGCCATGCGGACCAGGTCGTCCCACTCTGCCTCGATCGCGCCGACTTTGATCGCTTGGCCGAACAGACATTCGATTCCTTTGTAGGCTGAGTTCGCTGCAATGGCACCAAACCGTCGATCGGCTAGGTCGCGCATCCGCGGGACGAAACGGAAGCCCAGCAGGTGACACAAGCCAAAGACGTGATCGGAGGCGCCGCCGGTATCGGTATACAGCTCCTGCAGTGGCAATTCACGGGCGCCAAGCAACAGGCCGTCGAGCACGTACGGTGCCTCACTTGCGGTGGCAGACATGATGCGCGAACTGAACGAAGCGAAATGGTCGGACAGGTGCGAGTAGATCTTGATGCCAGGCTTGTGATCGTATTTGGCGTTGATCTCGGCTGCGCCTGACCGAATTCGGCCGGTGCGGAAGAACTGACCATCAGATGATGCGCTGACACCTTCTCCCCAGTTGCGCGCGAACGGCAGCCGGTGATGTTCGCGCACGATCTGGGCCAAGGCGGCCTCGTAGTTTTCGGGCGAGATATACCAGTTCTGGGTCCAGGCGAGCTGTGCGTAGGTCACGCCCTGACTCGCGTTGGCCATACGTTCGACGCCGAGGTTTGTGCCATCTGCTAGAATGGCAGCGAGGATGGCATGGGGTTTGTCGTGCTCCTTGCCCGAGCGGACATCCCGAAATGCCGCGAGGAAGCCGGTGCGCTCAGCAACCTCGAAAAGGAGCTCGGTTATCCTGACGCGCGGGAGTAGCGCATCGAGCCTGCGGTCCAGAACTTCCGCGTCCGGCGGAGTTGCCGCCTGCAGCGGCACAACCTTCAGCTTGTCGCGAACGAGCGCAACACCAGACAGGCGTCCGGTCCGCAGCTGGTGTGCGAAGTGCCGCAAGCGCTGATCAAGTTCGGCACTTTTCTCAGCCAGATATTCCCTAGAGTTCACGTTGATCGGCAAGTCAGCTATTGCCGATTGTGCGGCTTTGCGGGGGAGCAGATAGGCATCGAATCGCTGGTAGGCGCGTGTTCCTTCGACCCAGACATCGCCGGCCCGCAGCTTGTCGCGAAGAGTTGCCAGGACCGCCGTCTCGTAGCGCGCGCGGCTGACTTTTCCTCCCTCAGTTATAAGCTTGGGCCACTGCCGATTGGCAAAGGGCATGGGCGGATTTTCCGGCAGATGCGCGCCGCGACTACTGTTCGTCTGCTTAAGGAGGTCGATAGCTGAAAGTAGGTTCGTACCGCTGCCCGAGGCCTTGAACGTGAACGTGTCGAGGAAGCTGCCGGAAAACCGACGCAGTGTCGCGTACCGTTCGGTCGCCAGGACCAAAGTGTCCACTTGTGCGAGATCAGCCAAGGCATCGACGTGGGGACGCGCGGCCATCAAGCGATGCCAGCCCACCATCTCATCGATCAGGATCAGCGGATCGCGGCCAGTTTCCTCTGCCATGTCCAATGCCGCGATAGTTGCTCCGAACAGTCGCATGAGCTTGCCGACCGACGGTGCCGTGTCCTGATAACGTCGTTCCTGGCCCCGCTTGGCACGGGTGAACAGCCCGCCAATCAGACGCTCGAACATTAGAATCGCGGCATCGGCAAGCCTGACCTCAAGATTGACCACTGCAGCCGCCAGCGTCGCCCTGCGGCGATTGAGGGAATAGTCGGCAAGCAGAAACGGCGGGGCCACACTGCCTTCACGCACGAACTGGCCGAAGCGGAAGCCTGTCGCCGCCAAGCTGATCCCAGGATCGATCCCGAGCTGCCGTATATACCGCAGGCGTTTGAGCAGCGCGTTCATGTTCTTGGTCGACGGCGACCCCGGCATGTCGCGGAGCCATGCGAGCGGGGTCATGCCCAGGGAAGGGTCGTTGATCAGGAGCGCGTCAAGCAACTCCAACGTTGTGCCGTCCAACTCGGCGACGATCTCTGTCGCCGCGCGCTTGCGGGCGCGGGCCCGTCCGGCGAGCCCGGACCGTTCGAGGGTGTCCGGAAGCGGCAAGATGAACCGATCCGCCTTGAGGCTGTCCATCAAGGATCGAGCAATCGTCTCGCCGCGGTCGCTCCGCATGGCTGCCCGGGCTGCAAGTTCGATGGCATGGGCGATGTCGCCGCGCGCGAATGGTTGGAGGCCAAGGTATTCGGCCGCAGTCGAGCTATGATCGGTTCGCGTCTGCGCGCGTTGCCCATATGTCTCGAATACATGCGGCGAGAGTTCTAGCTGAACAGCCAGGTAGTTGAGTACGGCCTCCGGGACGTCCGAGTTGACCCGCAGACCGAAACCAGGGTGTCGCAACAGCGCGAGGTGTGCAGCAATGCCGAGCCGATTGACGGCGCCTCGCCGCTTTCCGATGATGTCCAGATCTTCGGACGCCAGAGTGTAGTTTCTGATGATCGAAAAGTGGTCGGTTCGTGGCAGGAAAAGCCGTTCGCGCTCGTCCCGCGTCAGCAGATTGCGCCGCGCCATGATGCACCTCACCTGATTCGGGATGACCCCCATTCGGTCAGGCTAGACCCGCGCGGCGAGGCAGGCATGCATAAAGGACTCCGGTGTGTTCGCCATTTGTCCGGCTTAGCGTTATCTGGCGAACAGACCTTGAGGTGCCCCCAAAATCACACCCAGCTCACAATGAACCCGGCTGCGGTGGTTTCCTTGGCCGCTAGTCCTGCATCCTCGAAGGCGTTGGGCGAGGAAATAGCTGCGGCGCGAGGCTATCGCGCGCAGGCCAAGGCCGCCAATACCCTGCGCGCTTACACCAGCGACTGGAACCAGTTCGAAGGCTGGTGCGACGCGCGCGGGCTCGAACCGCTGCCCGCCCGGCCCGAGGCGGTCGCAACCTGGCTGGCCGCGCTCGCGATGGACGGCAAAGCCGACAGCACAATTGGCCGACATCTCGCCGCGATCGGATGGAAGCACCGTCAGGATGGGCTGGTCGCGCCAGTTCAGCGAGACGAACGCATGGTCATCGCTGATACGCTCGCGGGGATCCGCCGCGGGGCCAGAGCGCGGCCCAGCGCCCGCAAGGCCGCGATCACCGCCAGCGATTTGGCGAAGATGATCGCGGCGGCGGACGGACAGGGCACGCGCGCGATCCGCGACCGGGCGATCCTGGCGCTGGGCCTGGCGGCCGCGCTGCGCCGGTCGGAACTGGTCGCGCTCGAGTGGCGCGATGTGGTAATGGTGGACAAGGGCCTGAAACTGACGCTGCGCCACTCCAAGACCGACCAGGAGGGGGAGGGGCAGGTGATCGCGGTGCCCTCGGGCAAGACACTCAAACCCGTTGAACGGCTCAAGGTGTGGTTGGCGGTGCGCGGTAGCGGCGCAGGACCGCTGTTCTATCGGATCGACCCGCAGGGGCGGCTGACCGACAGGCGCATGTCGGACCGCTCGATCGCGCGGCTGATCCAGAAATACGCGGGGCTCGTTGGGCTCGATCCGGAGAGCGTGGGAGGACATTCGTTGCGGGCCGGGTTCCTCACCGAAGCTTCCCGCACCGGAGCAACTATAGCCAAGATGCAGGAGGTGTCGCGGCACAAGAAAGTCGAAGTGCTGCTGGGCTATGTTCGGTCAGCTGAGCTGTTTGATGCCCATGCGGGGGGCGGGTTCTTATAATAGCAGAAATTCGAACCTGCCCGTGCAAGTATGAGTCCCTCCTCCGCTACCATCCCCTTTTCCGGAAGCTTCCACAGACTTCCGGATTCTTCCAGAAAATCGCAGAATTGCTAGGGGTTGCGGGTGATTCGCGTCCATGTTCAGCCGAGCGCTTCCGCATGCAGCCAGATTTGGCGTGGGGGTATTT
>CALMWO010000298.1 GCA_937873805.1 uncultured Hyphomonadaceae bacterium | reverse complement strand
AAGGATCTCACGCCAGCCGCCGCCGCCCGCGCCCGTGGCCAGGCGGATGCGCTGGCGCTACGCGTGGCTCACCATGACGTGCGCAAACACGCGCGGGCGATGCCGCAGCGCGAAGACGCCCGGCGCCTGTTCGAGGCTGCCGAACGTGCGCGCGTGGAATCGATTGGCGCCGTTGCGATGGATGGCGTGGCGGAAAATCTCGACGCCGCCCTGCAGCAGCGTTGCGAGCGGGCCGGCTATAGCCGCGTGACCGACAAGAGCCGCGCGCCGATGGATGACGCGCTGGAGTTCGTGCTGCGCGAGGTGTTGACCGGCCGCAAGCTGCCGCCCGCCGCTGAACAGGTCGCGGCAGTCTGGCGGTCTGAGCTTTCGGAGAAGGCCGGCGTTCCGCTCGCCCGCGCGCAAGCCAGCATGCACGACCAGACGGCATTCTCGTCGGTGATGCGCCAGTTGCTGCGCGATCTCGGCATGGCCGACGACACCGCCAACAAGACCGACGAAGACGACACGGAAGGCGAGAAGGACGAAGAAGGCGAAGCCAAGACCGAAGCCCCTGAAGAAGGCGAAGGTGAAGGCGATGGCGAGGGTGAATCGCAGGAACAGGAATCCGGCGATGGCGGCGAAGGCGAGCCGGGCGACGACATCGAAGCCTCGTCTTCGCTGGACGCCGACACCGAGATGGAAGCAAGCGAGGCGGACGAGGATGAGCCCGCAACGCCCATCCGTCCCAACTATCGCGACAGCGACGCCTTCAAATCCGAATACAAGGCCTTCACCACGATCCACGACGAGATCGCAACCGCCGAGAGCCTGTGCGACCCGGAAGAGCTGACGCGCCTGCGCGCTTATCTCGATGCACAATTGCAGGGCCTTCAGGGCGCGGTGTCGCGGCTGGCGAACAGGTTGCAGCGCCGCCTTATGGCGCAGCAGAATCGCTCCTGGATGTTCGATCTGGAAGAGGGCGTGCTGGATACGGCGCGCCTCACGCGCGTGATCGTCGATCCCACGGCGCCGCTGTCGTTCAAGATGGAAGACGAGAGCAAGTTCCGCGACACGGTGGTGACGCTGCTGCTCGACAATTCGGGCTCCATGCGCGGCAGGCCGATCATGGTTGCGGCGCTGTGCGCGGATATCCTGGCGCGCACGCTGGAGCGTTGCGGAGTAAAAGTCGAAATCCTCGGTTTCACCACGCAGGCCTGGAAGGGCGGGCTTTCGCGCGAGGACTGGATCAAGGCCGGCAAGCCGCAGACCCCCGGCCGCCTCAACGACCTGCGCCACATCATCTACAAGGCGGCCGATGCGCCGTGGCGTCGCGTGCGCCGCAATCTCGGCCTGATGATGCGCGAAGGCCTGCTCAAGGAAAACATCGACGGCGAGGCGTTGCTCTGGGCGCATGATCGCCTGATGGCTCGCGCCGAGCAGCGCAAGATCCTGATGGTGATTTCGGACGGCGCGCCGGTCGACGACTCGACCCTGTCCGTCAACGTCGGCAATCCGCTGGAGAAACACCTGCGCGAAGTGATTGCCCACATCGAGGGGCCGGCTTCTCCGATCGAACTCATCGCCATCGGCATCGGCCACGACGTCACACGCTGGTATCGCCGCGCCGTCACCATCGTGGACGCCGAACAGCTCGGCGGCGCGATGACGGACAAGCTGGCCGAACTCTTCGGCGAAGAAGAAGCGAAGAAAGCCAAAGCCGCTTCGCAATCGCCAGAGCCCCGCCAGCGCGCGCGCTCAAGCGTCGATGTCGGCCTCGGCCGCGCCGTCAAGAAAACCTCGTTCGGCGAAGTCGCCAAAGGGCGGAGGTCCGGCGGGTGAAGCAATGGCTGGCGTCGGGGTTGGCGCTCAGCCTTGCGGCTTGTGCGAGTGTGCCCGGGAGTGCGGATTTGAGCCTCGATGACATAGCACGCGAATATGTATCGCTGGTGCTCGAGATCGACGCGCACGAGAGCGGCTATGTCGACGCCTATTTCGGCCCCGACGAATGGCGGGAGGCGGCGCGCCGCAGTCCACGCGAGCGCAGCGAGCTGAAGGCGAATGCAGATCGCCTGCAGGGCATGCTCAAGCGATTTTCATCGGATGACGCGGCGACGGCCCAGCGCGCGAAGGTCTTGCTTGCCAATGTTTCCAGCGCCCGCTTCCGGCTCGACATGATCGATGGCAAGCGCGTGCCGTTCGCCGATGAAGCCGAAAAGCTGTTCGCGCTGCGCCCGCAACTCAAGCCGCTTTCCTCCTATGATGGGGTGCTGAAGAAGATCGACGCGTTGGCGCCGGGCGAAGGGCCGCTGGCCGCACGTGTCGAGGCGTTCCGTGCTCGCTATTCGATTCCCGAAGAGCGCGTCCGCGTCGTTATGGACGCTGCGATCGCAGAATGTCGCAAGCGCACGCTGGCCCACATCAAGCTGCCGGCCGATGAAAGCTTCGGCATGTCGCTGGTGAAGGGCAAGAGCTGGGGCGCCTACAATTATTATCAGGGCGAGAACCACTCGAAGATCGAGATCAACACCGACATGCCGATGTCGATCGGCAATGTGCTGGGCCTTGCCTGCCACGAGGGCTATCCGGGGCACCATGTGCAGGGTGTCCACAATGAACGGAAATTCCGCACAAAGGGATGGGCCGAATTTTCGGTCGCTCCGCTGTATGCGCCGGCGTCGCCGATCAACGAGGGCGGTGCTGATTTCGGGATCGAGCTGGCGTTCCCCGGCGATGAGCAATGGAAGTTCGAGGCCGAAGTGCTCTATCCGCTGGCGGGCCTCGATCCAAAAATGGCGGAGGCCTACGACAAGTTGCGTGCGGCGACGGCAGAGCTTGATGGCGCGTTGCTGAAGATTTCGCAGATGCATCTCGATGGCGAAATCAACCGCGAGCAGGCGATCACCCTGATCCAGAAATACAAGCTCGCCCCGCGTGACGTGGCGGAGCAGTCGCTGGCTTTCGACCGGGATTATCGGTCCTACGTGATCAACTATTCCGTCGGCGAGGCGCTGGTCAGCGCTTATGTCGATCGGGTGGGCGGCAAGGATCCCGATGCACGCTGGGCAGCCTATGAGCACATTCTGTCGACCCCGATGCTGCCTGCCGACCTGAAGAAGTGAGCCAGGGTGCATCAGTCGCTTGAGCCACAGGGCGCTCCGGTGCATCACTCGGGAATGCTGGCTCGGGAGGGCAGATACATGCGTGCCGCCCTGATCCGTATAGCGACGCTTGGGTTGGCCGGGTTGCTGGCAGGCGTCGCCGCCAGCGCGCAGCCGCCATCTGACCCTGCAGGCGACCCCATCGGCGATCCGATCGGCGAGTTGATCGAGCCCAGCTCGCCGCCGCCCACGCCAAAAATCTCAAAGCCGCAAACGCGCGATGCTTATCTGGCATCCCTGCAGTCCCGGTCATGCCCGAAGACCGAGGAGTTCGTGGAGCCGGAGCGCATCGCGCTGAAGGCGAAAAAAATCGCATTGCAGGCGATCAACCCGGCTCGCACATCGATTGGCGGTCTGAACTTCGTCTCCGGCTTCCACCTGACAAGCGACGAACAGCGCTTCGGCGGCCTCTCCGGATTGGATATTCTCGATGACGGCAATCTCCTGGCCATCAGCGACAAGGGCGACTTTGTCTGGATCGATGTGAAGGAAGATGGCGTCACGCCCCACGCCGCACGGATCGCCGCGATGCGGGATAGCAAGGGCAAGTCGTTCTCATCGAAGTTTGCCGGCGATGCCGAAGGGCTGGCCGTGCAAGGCGGCGTTGCGCTTGTGTCTTTCGAGACCGATCCGCGCGTGCTGGCCTATGATGTCGACGCATGTGGCGCTGCTGCGCGGGGTATCCCGCTTGGCTGGAACATGGGCAATGCGTTCGCGCGCCAGAACATGAAGGTTGGCGACAATCAGGGTGTCGAAGGTCTCGCTGTAACCGACGACTGGTATCTGCTCGCTGGCGTCGAAACGAAGACGGGAAAGGCAAGCCCGCTGTCGGCGCGGCCGCTGGAAGCGCCGGCTCGTTTCGATCTTGCGATTGCAGAGAATGCACCGGAACTGGTCGGGCTCGATCAGCTACGCATCGGCGATGACATCCACGTCTTC
>CALMWO010000297.1 GCA_937873805.1 uncultured Hyphomonadaceae bacterium | reverse complement strand
TTTCATTGGCTCGCCTGGCATGAACGTCATCCCCACCTCACTCGATGGCGCCAGCATGCGGCTGGGGGATTACTCCGCTCCCCTGCCTACCGTGCCCAGACTGCGCGGGAAGCCGAAGCTCGAGATGGGGGTGCGGCCGGAATATGTGCGCATCGGAGCGGAAGGCATTCCGGCAGCCATCACGCGCGTCGAGGATGCCGGCCGGTTCCGCATCGTCCGGGCAGCGGTGCAGGGCCACGCCATAACGGCAATCGTCTCCGAAGGCGACGAGATCCCGGCAGATCCGCACATCGCTTTCGATCCAAAGGGATTGCATCTCTACGCCGATAGCTGGCGTGTCGATCTTGGCGCGGGAGACGCGTCATGAAGCCGGTCAACCAGAAAGCATGGTTCCTCGTCCTGCCGGTGCTCGTGCTTGTCGCGATCTCGGCGGTGATCCCGCTAATGATGGTCGTCAACTTCTCGGTGCAGGAGAAGGCGTCCAACGGCCAGTTCTTCTGGATGGGCACGAAATGGTACGAGACCGTTCTGCATGACGAGAAATTCTGGGGCGCGCTGTTCCGCAGCCTTTCCTTCTCGGCGATCATCCTGGCGATCCAGATTCCGCTCGGCATCTTCATCGCGCTCAACATGCCGCGCAAAGGTTGGGGCGTTCCGGCGACCCTCGTGCTGATGGCGCTGCCGCTGCTGATCCCCTGGTATGTCGTCGGCATGATCTGGCAGATGTTCGGACGGGTCGATATCGGCCTCATGGGCGTGATGCTGAAAGACTTGGGCTACAACTATGTCGGCGACCCTGTTGATGCGTGGGGCACGCTCATCCTCATGGACGTCTGGCACTGGACCAGCCTTGTCGCGCTGCTGGCTTATGCGGGTCTCGTGTCGATCCCCGACGCTTATTATCAAGCGGCGCGCATTGATGGCGCGTCCAAGTGGGCGGTGTTCCGCTACATCCAGCTACCCAAGCTCGGGCGCGTGCTCACCATCGCCGTCCTGCTGCGTTTCATGGACTCGCTGATGATCTTCGCCGAGCCGTTCCGTGTGACGGGCGGCGATCCCGCATTCCTCTCGATCGAGCTTGAGCAGAAGAGCGAAGAGCTTGGCTGGGCCTCAGCCATGTCGATCATCTTCTTCCTGATCATCCTTGCGATCAGCTGGGTATTCTACGCGGTAATGACGCGCGAAGACTCTGATTCTGCCAAGCCGGAGGCCGCGCCATGAAGCAGGGCCGTTTCACCTGGATCGTTCCGGCGATCTACATCCTGTTTCTGCTGACGCCGATCTACTGGCTCATCAGCATGAGCTTCAAGACCAACACCGAGATCACCGGCGGCTTCACGCTGTTCCCGGAGGCCTTCACGCTCGACAACTACGCCAAGGTATTCGGCGATCCGAAATGGCGGGGCGTGTTCTTCAACTCGATCTTCTACGTGCTGATGAACACGGTCATATCGATCGCAGTGGCCTTGCCTGCGGCCTACGCGTTCTCGCGCTACAAGTTCTTCGGCGACAAGCACCTGTTCTTCTGGCTGCTGACCAACCGCATGGCCCCCGCCGCCGTGTTCGCGCTGCCGTTCTTCCAACTCTATTACAAGGTCGGACTGTTCGACACGCACATCGCCGTGGCGCTGGCGCATTGCCTGTTCAACGTGCCGCTGG
>CALMWO010000296.1 GCA_937873805.1 uncultured Hyphomonadaceae bacterium | reverse complement strand
TCCTCGCGCGGGAGGCTCGCGTCCTTCATGGCCTTCTGCTCGCGGGTGACGGCATCGAGACGGTTGCCGTAAGTCGCGACGAACTCGCGCTGCGAAAGGTCGCGATTGATGAGTCCTGCGGTGTCGATGGTCTGCGCGGCGGTGGGATCATCGCTCTTCGCGCCGTCGTCGCCGCCCAGGATGAACCAGCTGCCGCCGACAAGCGCGAGTGCGCCCAAGGAGCCAAGCAGAAGCTTCTGCCGCCGTGCGGTCTTCGCGTTGAGGCGGGTCACTGGCGATGGCGATGCCGGATCGGCCTGTACCGGGGTTGAGGTCGAGGGAGCATCAGTCATGGCCCAACCCTCCGTTCGAACCGACGATGAAGGCGACCGTGCTTTCTCCCGATTTGAGAGTGGGCTGGGCGATCGAGATTGCGAGTGTCTGGGAGGACGCGAGATCAGCTTCGGCAAGCGTCAGCGGCTTGCGGCCACGGTTCGCCAGGCGGATGACCTTTCCGGCAAGCGCGCTGCCGCGGTAATCGGCGATGAGCTGGATTTCGAGATCGCCGACCCGTGCCGGAAGGGCGGAGGACTGCCTGACTTCGAAGCCATCGACCGTCTGGTCATTGGCCATGGCCTGGATGAGCCGCACTGCGCTCGTCTCCAGCGGCGTTTCGCTTTCCCAGCCAGATGCCTTGTTTGTCGCGATCGCCGGGTTGGTGATGAAGACCTGCACTGCGGGGACAGGCTCGACCTGGCAGGAAACCTTGTAGACGAAGCCCTTCTTGGTCGTGGCGAAGAAGCTGATCGACCGCGCCGAATAGGTCTCGGGCACTGACACGTAGATGTCGCCGCGCAGCGGTTCGTTGGTGACCGCAAAATCGTTGTAGGGCGTGCCGGTCGAGATCTTCGAGACGCTGGCAAACTGGTCGTCGATAAGCGCGAAGCGCGTCAGCTCGCGGGCCGACACGGCGCATTCGATGCTTGCTCCATCTGCAGCCTGTTTGAACTGGTCGGCGGCCTGCGCGCCGCTCCCTGAAAATGCGAGGATGGTACTGGCACAAAGAGCCAGGCTCCACGCGCGTGTCTTGCGTCGGTAAGCCATCACTGGGCCTCCTTCGTTGGGTCTTTGGGGGGCAACTGGCTGAAGCCTGACAGCGCGAGACGCAGGCCCCGGTAGGTCCAATTGAAGCGGAAACGGCGTTCGTCGCTCGCGATGACCTGGGCGCCGACAAAGGTCTTGAGCGTGCCTGTCACATCGGAAGTCAGCCCCTTGGGGTCGACGGTCATCGACCGGATGACGAAAGCTTGGGTGACGTCCGAGCCACGCTGTTCCTCGACGATCCGGACGAGATCGGCCTTGAGGCGACCGTAGCTTGCCGGATCAGCAAGCTTCAGGATTTCGTCCATCCAGTAATCGAGGCCCTCGGGGCTGCGATTGAGGAGAACGAGCGCGGCATCGCGGGTCACGAGTTCGAGATAGTCGGCCTCGACCCCCGCGCTGCTGACGGTGAGCTGCTTGGGGAGCGTCGGCAGGAGCACGACTTCGCGATCGCGGGTGGCAGCAAGGCTGATGGCGACGACGAGCGCAATGCCAAGCCCGGCGTTGATGAGCGCGAAGAGGTTGCGCTGGCGCAGCAGCGACTGCTGACGCTCGTGTGAAATGTCGGCAAACATGGATATCTCCCCTCAACCGGCAAGCAGGCGGCAGTGGGAAGGCGGCGTCGATTTCAGGCCCAGCAATCCGGCCGGCAGATACCAATAGGCGGCATGGGCTACCCAGGAGCTGGCGCGTCCTGCTTTTGCCTTTCGCAGCGCGAACCAGGCGCCGAAGGCAACGATGATGCCGATGAAGATATGCTGGCTGAGGATCCCCCAGGTGAAGGGGATAAGCATCCCGGCGAACTCGTCGATGGTCCAGAAGCCGATGAGCTCCGGATCGTCGAGCCGACGCGGGATGATATATGGGTCCGTCATGGCGACGCGCCTTCCCGTCCGATGCGTCAGATGACCGCGGTGACGACCGAGGTGACGATCGGAACACCCGTGCCGACGCCGATGCCGACACCGACCGGAACAGCGACCTGTCCGAGCGAGAACCGGCCCGAAGCAAGGCCGATGAGGCCGCCTGCGAGGCTGAGGACGGTGATGATCTTGCCGCCCGAGCCTTCAAGGAAATCGGTGAACTTCGTGAGGGCGGGGGTGAAGGTCGTGTCGGCGCCCGCGTAGGCCGCGCTGGCGGCGAGGGTTGCGACTGCAAGCGGTACCGCGAAGGTCATGGCTCGCCCGAACTTCGAGGGGCGCTGGTCGATGGCGCCGGAGCGCCGGGAGAGGGTGAAAGACTGCATATGGAGCTCCATCTGGAGGGGTGAACCCAGCGTTCTTTCGTTCGCTGTGTGTTCCACATGCATCTAGGAATTCGATGTAGGAAAGTCGGAACGCCTGTCGAGATGATGCGGCGGACGGATACGGACGCATCGAATGGTTGCTGTCGGCGATAATACACAGAAACAGCGGTTTATCTGGCTATCAGCGTCGACGAATCTCGACAGGAGTGGCGGCGATTGTCGACGACTCGAGCCTAGGGATTGATTCGCCTAGAAACGAGATGTTCCATATCTGTTCTTTTCATTTTCCTACATGGACGGCGCGCGATATGGCTACGACTCAGTTCCTAATCGTTGGAGTTTTTGTCGATGCACCAGCCCGCGCCATTCCGAGGCGATGCCAACGCCAGCCTCGCGCACATTCTCGCCCATGCAATCGAGTCGTCTGACAAGCCCAAGCACCAGATCGCTCGAGAAGTCGGGATCCACCGCGAGACCCTTCTTCGTGTGATGCGCGGCAATCGGCCGATCGGGCTTGATGAGGCCGCCCGGGTATTGGACGTGTGCGGAGCGTTTCCCCGCGCCAGCATGATCCTCGCCTTGGCTGGTCAGGAGGATCTCGCCTGCGAATGGATGCGCAGCGAAATGGGGGAGTTCCTTGAGGACTTCTTTACGGCCTTGCCAGGCCAGCTGGAACGAACGCTTGGGCGACGCGTCGAAGATTTGCGGCCCCGATGGGCGAACGGCACTTCGCAGCTCGTCGCGCGCATGCTCGCCAAGCATATCGATGATTTTGCCAACCGCGACATTTCGATGTCGCTGCCGCGCTGATCCAATTCACCTCGGAGGGGACCGAGAAATTGACCCGACAGGAGCGATCATGAATGCACATCCCCAGCCTACCGAGGACAGCGCGAGCGCAGATCAAGCATCTCCGCAAGTCCCCCCGCCGCCCCGGCTCTTGCGGCTGCCCGAAGTCATCGACCGTGTCGGCCTGCGTCGGTCAGCTATCTATCAGCGGATGAGCGAAGGGCGCTTTCCCAAATCCCGCTCGCTCGGCCCCAAATGCACGGTGTGGGTTGAGGAGGAAATCGACGCGTGGATCAGATCAATTGCGAACAAGCCGCATCGAGGCGCTCCGTAAACTATCGCGAAAGAAATCATCGCGCTAAGCTCTGCCCATGGTTTATCGATACCCGGCAGGCAATCCTCTTCATCCTGAAGCCCTGAAAGA
>CALMWO010000295.1 GCA_937873805.1 uncultured Hyphomonadaceae bacterium | reverse complement strand
GGCGGTATCTCCACCGGCGGCACAGCAGGCGGCGCCTCGCGCTTCCTCTCAGGCGCCGGTCCCGGCTTCGGCGGCGAAGGGTCAGGCTCTTCAGGCGGCAGCGTGCTCATCAGGTAATAACGCCTGCCGCCGTTCGGGGTTCAAACGCCCACGCGCCCCACGCCCAGCAAAGACATGCCGCCATCGCAGGGCATGATCGCGCCGGTCACATAAGCCGCCGCGTCAGAGGCGAGGAACAGCGCAAGATCAGCCACTTCGTCCTTGGTGCCGAGACGTTGCAGGGGCGTGCCCCGCGCGCTCTTCTCCATCGCTTCCGGCGTGGGCGCGAGGCGCGCCATGCCTTCAGTGTCGGCGATTGGGCCGGGAATGATGGCGTTCACGCGGACACCCATCGGCCCCCATTCCACCGCCAGCGTTCTCACCAGCATGTCCGCGCCTGCCTTGGCCGCATTGACATGCGATTGCAACGGATAGGGATGCAGCGCCTGCGGCGCCGAGATGGTGATGCACGCAGCCCCCGGCTTGCGCAGGTGAGGGAAGCCCTGACGCATCACATTGAACAGGCCAATGAGATCGATATCGATCACGGCGCGAAAGCCATTGTAGGAAAGCCCGTTGAATGGCGCGACGAAATTGCCCGCTGCGCCAGACACAAGAATATCGATCTCGCCATGCGCCTCGACCGACTTCGCGAAGGCTGCGCCAACGCCGTCATGATCGCGAACATCCTGCGCGATGCCGATGCACTTGCCGCCCTTGTCTCTGATGCCCTGAGCGGCCGCCTCGATCTTGTCGGGCGAGCGCGAGAGAATTGTCACCGCCGCTCCCGCCTGCGCCAGCCGCGTCGCGATCTGCAGGTTGATGCCGCTGGACGCGCCCGCAACGAAGGCCGTCTTGCCGGCCAGAAGGTTGTCCTGAAACGTCGCCATGGCTCACCTTTTATAATTTACACTGTAAATATAAATCGCGCGGGTGACGTTGGCAAGGCCCAACTCTTTGTCACAAGGCATTCCGATCAAATCGACGACATGCCGTCACGTAACACTCGTTACGCGTTCCGGCGCGTGCTACGCCCCGACCAAACAAACAAGACTCGGGAGCTTCCATGAAACGCCTTGTCGCTGCCTGCGCAGCGTTCGCCATGCTTGGCGCTTGCGCCAGCACGGCAACCACCTCCGCGCCTCAGGCATCCGCCGCGTTGGCGATGCCTGAAATCACCATCTACCACCTCGAAAACCGCCGGTCGGAGCGGATCGTCTGGCTGATGGAAGAGCTCGGCCTTCCCTACAAGCTGGTGTTCACGCGCGGCGATCTCGCCAAGTCGATGGCGGCCATCCGCGCTGTGAACCCGGGCATGCCCGTCGCCCCGACCGTCACGATCGGCAACGAGGTGCTTACCGAATCCGGCGCCATCATCGAAACGATCATCAACCGCTACGCTCCGGGCAAGCTGACGCCGCCGCTCGCCAGCGCGGACTATGGCCAGCACCTGATCTGGTTGCACCACGCGGAGGGCTCGCTCGCCGGCCGCGTCATCGCCGATTACCGTGTCTGGATGATCGCCCCGCCCAAGCAGCGCTCGCCGCTGGTCGATAGCGAAGCCGAATACCAGTTCGCCGAAGACTATCTGGGCAAGCACCCCTGGTTCGGCGGCGACGAGTTCACCGCAGCCGATATCATGATGGTCTTCCCGCTGAACTTCGGCATGGCGCTCAACATCGTCGACAAGACGCAGTTCCCGAACATCAATGCGTGGAAAGCCAAGATCGAACAGCGCCCGGCCTACCAGCGCATGCTCGCCAAGGCTCGCCCCGATGGCATGGTCGGCGCCCTTCCGGCGCTGCCGAAGCACGCGCCGTCCGGGCCGCGCCAGCCTGCGAACTAATTATCCGTAATAGCGGCGGTGCGAGTCCTCTCGCGCCGCCGTTTTCTTCTGTTTCGGCGCCCACTGACAGCAATCCCCCTGTTGGCGAACCGGCGCTCGGCACGCTAGAGATTGCGGCATGAGAACCTTGCTCACCGCCATCTTCATCGCCGCCGCCTCGTGCTCGCCCGCGCCGGCCCCGACGCCATCGGTGTCCGCAGCCACGCCGGCCGTTCCCGTCTACGGCTATCAGGTCGTCGCCACCTATCCGCACGACACCGCCGCCTTCACCGAGGGCCTGCAATTCGTCGACGGCGCGATCTACGAGAGCACCGGCATGGAAGGCACGTCCTGGGTTCGCAAGGTCGACCTCGCCACCGGCGCGGTCCAGGCCCAGCACGATGTCGACAAGCAGTATTTCGGCGAGGGCGTGCTCGTCCTTCCCGACAAGATCATCTCGCTCACCTGGAAAAACCAGAAGGGCTTCATCTACGACCGCGCCACGCTGAAGCCGACCGGCGAATTCACCTACGCGGGTGAGGGCTGGGCGCTGACGACAGACGGCCAGAAGATTTTCATGAGCGACGGCACCAGCCGCATCCGCATCCTCGATCCGGCCACGCTGCAGGAAACCGGCGGCATCGACGTCAAGATGAACGGCCGCCCGGTCGACCAGCTCAACGAACTCGAATTCATCAAGGGCGAGATCTGGGCCAACGTCTTCCAGTCAGACCGCATCGTGCGCATCGATCCGGCCACCGGCAACATCACCGGCGTCGTCTATCTCGCCAACCTGCTCAGCCCGCAGGACAGGGCAGGCCACATTGTCGATGTGCTCAACGGCATCGCCTATGACAGCGTCGGCGACCGCATCTTCGTCACCGGAAAATACTGGCCCAAGCTGTTCGAGATCAAACTCAAAGACCCGGCCGCCCCCAAGCCCAACTGATCGATACGTGATCCGCGCGCTGCTTCTCTCCTGCCTGCTCGCGCTCGC
>CALMWO010000294.1 GCA_937873805.1 uncultured Hyphomonadaceae bacterium | reverse complement strand
TCCTGGGCGACCATACGCGACAAGGTTTCGGCGGGCGTATTCCAGGCGGCTCATATGCTGGCCCCGATGGCGATCGCGACGAACCTGGGCGTTGGATCCGAGTGGGCGCATGTGGTCGTCCCCATGTCGCTCAATGCACACGGGGCAGGAATTGGCGTGTCGGCCACGCTTGCGGCTGAAATGGCGCAAGCCGATCCAGCGGCGCCCCTGAGTGCGGCGGCGCTTGCTGGCGCGGTGGCTGGACGACGTAAAGTCGGAAAGCCGAGCATCAGCTTTGCGGTCGTGTTCCCCTATTCTATGCATAATTACATGCTGCGTTTCTGGGCCGCCAGCGCAGGCGTCGATCCCGACGACGACATCCGCATCGTCGTTGCACCGCCGACAGCCATCGCCGCGCAGTTGAAATCAGGGGAGATCGACGGGTTCTGTGTTGGCGCGCCGTGGGGCGCCCTGTGTGAAACCGAGAGTGGCGCGAAGGTCGCCATGCATGCCGCAGACTTCTGGCCGGGCGGCCCTGACAAGGTGCTTGGCGTTTCGGGCGCATGGGCCAATCGCGAGCCTGCACAAATGCTTGCCTTGATGCGTGCGCTGATACGGGGCGCTCGATGGGCTGACGAAGCTGCGAACGCGGACGATCTCGCAGCGCTGCTTGCGCGACCGGAATGGCTGAATGCGCCGGAACACCTTATCGCACAGCGCTTGGCGCCGAACACGCCGCAATCGCTGCGATTTGCCAAGCATACCGCTCTCTATCCCTGGCGCAGCCACGCGGCATGGATCGCAAGCCAGATGGTCCGGTGGGGTCAGGCGCCCGCGGACATGGATCTGGACGCCGCCATCGCCTGTTATCAACCGGATCTGTTTCGCGAGGCCGCTGCGGATGCTGGCCTGAACGCGCCTGTCGCCGACAGCAAGATTGAAGGTGCGCATGATACGGCGTGGTCGCTTGCTGGCCGCGACGGTCCGATCGAGATGACGGCCGACCAGATGCCCGGGCGCGCGGAATTCGCACCGGATCGCGCGGCTGAATATGCGACGAGCTTCAAGATCTCGCGTTCAAGAAGCTAGCGGCGCCCAAAACGCCGTCAGCATGTGCATGCCGGCGCCGCATGCTCAGGCGATCAGCATTTGCGTTCGTTCAATCAGCGCAGATCGCGTGACACTGAAGCCTGCGCATGGATCACTGTCCTCGGCCCAAGAACAACGGCGTTCGCGGCTAACTGGTTGACCGCCCGGATGCGGTCCCTCCCCGGCGACGCCGCCGTTCTGTTAGGGTCACATCCGCCATGTCGTTCCGCACATTCGCGAAAGCGGGCCATGCGCCCACGCTTTTCTCATCATTCCTCTACTTCGATCTCAGCTTCATGGTCTGGGTCCTGCTCGGGCCGCTTGGCGTAGCAATCGCCGGCGATCTCAAGCTCGATGCTGCACAGAAAGGTCTGATGGTCGCCATCCCGGTGTTGTCCGGTGCATTCCTGCGCGTGCTCGCGGGACTCGCTGTCGACAGATTTGGTCCAAAACTGACGGGCCTTCTGTTTCAAGTGATTGTGCTTAGCGGACTGTTGTTCGCGTGGGCTGTGGGCGTTCACAGCTATGACAGCGTGTTGATGCTCGGTTTGCTGCTGGGCGTGGCTGGCGCTTCCTTCGCGGTGGCCCTACCCATGGCGTCGCGCTGGTATCCGCCAGAACATCAGGGTCTTGCCCTGGGTATTGCCGGCGCAGGAAACTCCGGTACGGCGCTTGCGGCGTTGTTCG
>CALMWO010000293.1 GCA_937873805.1 uncultured Hyphomonadaceae bacterium | reverse complement strand
GCTCGATCCCGAGTTCCTTGCAGAGGTCGGAAACGGACGTGTCGCGTTGGGCCATAGCAGCCTGAGCGAGCCGCACCTGGGCCTTGGAGAGGGCGAACTTGCGGCCACCCTTGCGTCCCCGCGCGCGGGCAGCGGCCAGGCCAGCCATGGTGCGCTCGCGGATCATATCCCGCTCAAACTCCGCCAGCGTGGCGAAAATGCCGAACACCATCCGGCCCGATGGCGTCGTGGTGTCGATCTGCGCGCCCTTGCCGGTGAGCACCCGCAGACCGATACCGCGATCCGACAGATTCTGCACCGTGCTGACCAGGTGGGTGAGCGTTCGGCCGAGCCGGTCGAGCTTCCAAACGATGAGGACATCGCCGTCGCGCAACGATTTCAGGCAGGCGGCAAGACCGGGGCGATCATCACGGCTACCGGATGCACGATCATCATAGATATTGCCTGGCTCGACACCGGCAGCGCGAAGGGCATCGTGCTGCAGGTCGAGCGACTGCGAGCCGTCGGCTTTGGACACGCGGGCGTAGCCGATCAGCATGGATCACAAACGAAGGTTTGAGGCGGTGACGAACATGAGCACATAAGATTGGGCTATTGTGTATCTTAACCAGCATCTCAATCAAGCTATCTCAAACCGTAGCTCGGAAAGAATAAGGAGCATGTATGCCGCGTCGCGTGACCCTGACCGATCGACAGCGCGAGGCGCTGCTTCACTTGCCGGTCGATCAAGGTGAGCTGCTGCGGCACTATACCCTCAGCGATGAGGATCTCGGGCATATCCGCCAGCGCCGGCGCGCCCACAATCGTTTTGGCTTCGCGCTGCAACTGTGCGTCCTGCGCTACCCGGGCCGGGTGCTCGCTCCTGGCGAGTTGATCCCGGCGCAGGTATCGGATTTCATCGCGGCCCAGCTCGGCCTGACCAGCGACGATCTACTCCTCTATGCCGCGCGCGAGGAGACCCGGCACGAGCATCTGGCGGACCTTCGCCGAATCTACGGCTATCGCTCCTTTTCGGGGCGGGGCGCACGGGATTTGCGCGAATGGATCGCTCGGGAAGCCGAGGCGGCGACATCGAATGAGGATCTTGCCCGTCGCTTCGTTGCGGAGTGTCGCCGCACCCGCACGATCCTTCCCGGCTCCTCGACGATCGAGCGCCTTTGCGCCGATGCGCTGGTTGAGGCCGAGCGCCGGATCGAGGATCTTATCGCCCATCGCATCACGCCAACCCTGAGCGAGAATTTGGCTCACCTGTTGGAGGATACGGTGGATGGTCGCGTCACGCGCTTCGTATGGCTGCGACAGTTCGAGGTTGGCGCAAATTCAGCAGCCGCTAACCGGCTGATGGATCGACTGGAATATCTTCAAAGGTTCGATCTTCCGGCGGATTTGCTGGACGGCGTGCCGGCGCATCGTGTGACCCGGCTTCGCCGGCAGGGCGAGCGCTATTACGCCGACGGCATGCGTGATCTGCCCGAAGACAGGCGGCTTGCGATCCTCGCTGTCTGCACCCTGGAATGGCGGTCATCGCTGGCCGATGTCATCGTGGAGACCCACGATCGCATCGTAGGCCGTCTCTATCGGGCCTCCGAACGCCTTTGCAACACCAGGATCGCCGACGAAAAGGCGGCCGTTCGGGACACGCTGAAGTCCTTTGCCGAAATCGGTGGTGCTTTGCTTGGAGCGCAGGACGATGGCACGGCCCTGGACGGGATAATCGCCACCGGGCCTGGCTGGGAACGGTTCAGAACCCTTGTCGCCACGGCCTCCGCGCTGACCAACGTGCTCGCGGCCGACCCGCTCAGCCGTGTGCTGGACGGCTATCACCGTTTCCGCCTCTACGCGCCCAGGATGCTGCGCCTGCTCGACATGCAGGCGGCGCCGATCGCCACGCCTCTTCTGGCGGCCGTTGCGATGCTGCGTAACGGGATCAAGGTCGATCCGCCGGTGGATTTTCTACGTCCCAACTCGAAATGGCATCGTCATCTTCGCGCTGAGCCCAGCGGCGACCACCGGCTTTGGGAAATCGCGGTGCTGTTCCACATCCGCGACGCCTTCCGGTCCGGTGACATATGGTTGGCGGGATCGCGCCGCTATGGCGACCTCAAGCAGCTTCTGGTCCCGCCACAGGCGATAGAGCAGACCGCGCGGCTCGCCGTGCCGCTGCGACCCGGCGAATGGCTGGCCGAGCGCAGGGCTCGACTGGATACACGGCTGAAGGAGTTTGGCCGCGCGGCGCGAACCGGCACGATCCCAGGCGGCATCATCGAGAACGGCAAGCTGCACATCGACAAGCTGAGGGCCGACACGCCCGAAGGGGCCGAGGATCTCGTGCTCGATCTCTATCAACAGCTCCCGCCCGCGAGGATCACCGATCTGTTGCTGGAAGTCGATGAGCGAACCGGATTTTCCGAGGCGTTCACGCATCTGCGCACCGGCGCGCCCTGCAGCGACCGGATCGGCCTGATGAACGTGTTGCTGGCGGAAGGCGTCAATCTCGGTTTGCGCAAGATGGCGGCGGCGACCAACACGCACAGCTTCTGGGAATTGCTGCGGATCGCGCGCTGGCATGTCGAAGGCAGCGCCTATGATCGGGCGCTCGCCATGATCGTGGAGGCCCACGCCGCCCTGCCCATGGCCGCCTTCTGGGGACAAGGGCAATCGGCATCCAGCGACGGGCAGTTCTTCCTTGCTACCGAGCAGGGCGAGGCGATGAATCTGATCAACGCGAAATATGGCAACGTCCCGGGCCTCAAGGGATACAGCCATGTGTCCGATCAATATGCGCCGTTCGCAACCCAGGTGATCCCGGCAACGGTCAGCGAGGCTCCCTATATCCTGGACGGGCTGCTCATGAATGACGCGGGCCGCCGCGTTCGCCAGCATTTTGCCGACACGGGCGGCTTCACCGATCATGTGTTCGCCGCCTGCGCCTTGCTCGGCTACAGGTTCGCCCCCCGTATCCGCGATCTCCCTCAGAAAAGACTCTATGCCTTCACGCCCAACGCGACGCCGGCCAATGTGCGAGCGCTGGTCGGAGGTAAGATCAATGAACCGCTCATCGAGCGCAACTGGCCCGACATCCTGCGCATCATGGCGACGATCGCAGCGGGGATCGTCGCCCCCAGCCAGATTCTTCGCAAGCTCGCCTCTTACCCGCGCCAGAATGAGCTGGCCCTCGCATTGCGAGAGGTGGGCCGCATCGAGCGAACCCTGTTCATGATCGACTGGATTCTTGATGCCGGCCTCCAGCGCCAGGCTCAGATCGGCCTCAACAAGGGTGAGGCCCACCACGCCCTAAAGCGCGCCATCAGCTTCCACCGCCGAGGTGAAATCCGGGATCGATCCGGCGAAGGCCAGCACTATCGCATCGCCGGAATGAACCTGCTCGCCGCCATCATCATCTTCTGGAACACC
>CALMWO010000292.1 GCA_937873805.1 uncultured Hyphomonadaceae bacterium | reverse complement strand
CTGCCGCCGCGCCTACTTCGCGCACAGGAAGCCGCGCGCTTTCTCGGCTTGTCCGTCCGCACCCTTGAGAAGCACCGCACCTACGGCACCGGCCCGACCTATCGCAAGATCGGCGGCCGTGTCCTCTACACCGTCCGCGACCTTGAAGCCTGGAGCGCGGTCGGCACGCGCAAATCCACCCGCGACAAGAACGCCGGCACGGTTTTTCCCGCGCGTCCGCTCACGCCCAAAGAGCTGGGCGATTGCTAAATGCTGCGCGAGGACGACCATAGCCCCGCGCAGCCGGCCGACGCCAGCGAACGCAGCCGACTCGACCCCTTCGTGGTCGCGACCGGCGACGCCGCACCGCGCGACCAGCGCGATTTGATGGAGCGGCCGTTCTTCTCCCTGGCGAAGACGCCGCGCACCAAGCCGATTTTCTACAAAGCCGCCGATGTCGAGGTGCAGGTGTTCGGGATGCCCGAGCACGGCATGGCGACCATATGGGACGCCGACGTGCTGATATGGGCGGCCTCGCAGATCGTCGCGGCCGAAAACAACGGCCTCACCACGTCACGCTTCGTCCGCTTCACGCCTTACCATCTGCTGCGCGCCATCGGGCGGCCGACCGGCAACCATCAATACCTGCTCCTGAAAGCCGCGCTCGCGCGACTGCAATCGACCGTCATCGCCACCACCATCCGCAACGGCCCGCATTGGCGTCGCCGGCAATTTTCATGGATCAACGAGTGGGAGGAAATGACGACGCGCGCCGGCCGCGTCGAGGGCATGGAATTTGTCCTGCCCGAATGGTTCTACAACAGCGTCATCGACCGCTCGTTGGTCCTGACCATCGACCCGGCCTATTTCCGGCTGACAGGCGGCATCGAGCGTTGGCTTTACCGCGTCGCCCGTAAGCACGCCGGCCGCCAGCGCCATGGCTGGCTGTTCGAGTTTGCGCACCTTCATCAGAAATCCGGCAGCCTCGCACGGCCGTCCGATTTCGCGCTCGACTTGCGCCGCATCGCGGCCCGCCAGCCGCTTCCTGGCTATCGACTCCAGATCGAGCGGGAAGACGGCCGTGAGCTGCTTCGCATCCGCCCGGTAAACCTGTCCACAGTGCCTGTTGATAACGGTGTGAATGCCATCGGCACATCAGGCGCACGGGGTATCGGCACATCAGGCGCAACCCTGTCGGCAGATCAGGCGCACGAACCCCAGCTAACGCTTTGGCCTG
>CALMWO010000291.1 GCA_937873805.1 uncultured Hyphomonadaceae bacterium | reverse complement strand
CGTCGAGCGGGCAAGCGTGCAGATCGACATGTCTTTCGCCAGCTCGGCGATCTGGCTGACGCACTGGAAGTCGCCTTCGGAGGAAGCAGCAAAGCCGGCTTCGCAGACGTCGACCTTCATCTCCTGCAGGAGTTCGGCGAGTTCGAGCTTTTCGCGCAGGGTCATCGATGCGCCGGGCGACTGTTCGCCGTCGCGCATGGTGGTGTCGAAGATGAGAACGCGGTCCTTGCCGTTTACGGTCGGGCCGACTGGCTTGATGGCGGGGGATGTCATGTGGGGCGGTCCTGTCAGGGGCTTGTCTCGGAAGGGCGTCAAATCCCCTGGACGCGCGACCCGCAGCTATCAGCCCGGATCACGAACGCGCCCAGGGGCTGCTAAGCAGCCCCGGCAGGGTAAGGAGAAGGGTGAGACCCCGATTGCGCATGATTGTTCTATGATTGGCCCGGAATGGCTGGTCAAGTGGTGGAAAATCGAGCCCCGACTGATGGCGCATCAGGGCAGATCGCACCCGGTTATCAGCTTTTGGCGACCGTTTCATTGGGCGCGGGTTGGACTGCCGTTTCGGGTTTGAGGTCGGGTTCGCCCTGCACGGCCTTGCGGGCGGCGAGCGCCACGACGATCCAGATGCTGACAACAGCGATGACGCCGCCGACCGCCAGGACGATGCCGCCGCCCATGGCGGACATCACCGACTGGCCCAGCAAGGCGACGATCAGCGTCTTGGGGATCGAGCCGATGAAGCAGCCAGCCATGACGCGCCAGAAGTTCGCCTTCGAGGCGCCGAAGGCCATGTTGACGACGATGGCCGGCGCCGTGGGCACGGAGCGGACGATCATCGAGGCCATGAAGTCGTTGCGGCCGATGAAGCGCGACAGGCGGTTCACCGTGTCGCCGCCATAGCGGTCGATGAGCTCGCGGCCGCCCCAGCGGCCCATGTAGAAGTGCAGCCAGGCGGCAGCCATCTGGCCAGCCATGGCGTAAGCGCTGCCGAGCCAGGGGCCGAAGGCGACGATGCAGCCCGCCATCAGCACGAATTGCGGAGCAGCGATGAAGGCGCTGAGGATGAAGACGAGGACGGTGGCAGGCAGGCCCCACGGGCTGTTGCGCAGGCCGGCGAGCTGTTCGTCGATGTGATCGGCAAAGCCGAAGGCGCCGGATTTGCCTAGGATCATCAGCACGGCAACGCCGCCCAGCAGGGCGAGCGACACCCAGATGGTGCGCCACGCCCGGGCGTCCATGTTGTTGAGGAAGGCGACGATTTTGTTCATTCCGGGGGCCCAGATGCGCCCTTGGCTTGGCCCCGTCAAGAATCCCGCAGCCAGCGCCCGGGGCGAGGCTGCCTAGGAGGCGGCGCGGAGTTTCAGGACCTTGTTGACGGCCTTGAACAGGTCAGCCGGCTGGCACGGCTTAGCCAGCAGGGCGGCGGCGGCGCGAAGCTCGGGGCGGCGCTCGGCGAGGGTTTCATCCAGCAGGGCCGAAACGACGATGATGGGGGGACGGCGGACGGACGGCAGGAGGCTGATCGCGGAAATCAGCTGGAAACCGTCCATGCCCGGCATTTCGAGGTCGGTGATCAGAAGGTCGTAGCTGTGCGCCAGGACCTGATCGAAGGCTTCGCCGCCATCGGCGGCTTCGGTGCATTCGAAGCCTGCAGCCTCGAATACCAGGCGCAGATAGGTACGCATGCCCGAGGCATCGTCCGCGATGAGGACGCTGGGCGGGCGCGGTTCATTGACCAGTTTAAGCGCGGGAGGCATGCTTTGCGTGTCCGGGGGAGCGGGATGGCGGACTTCTGAGTGTTGGGGGGCAAATAACCTTTTCCACATTCTCTTGCTTTTCTCTGGCCGACAAAGACTTGTCTTTTCGCGACACATTTCAGAGAATTCGGGTGTCATGCTGACGCAGGCCACGCAGATATGAGGGAAATCATCCGCGCCAGCGCCTGGTCGGGGTTCAGCGAACTCGTGACCGAGCTTGGCGGCGATCCCGACGCCATCCTCGCGGCGGCGCATGTAGACAAGGCGGCGCTGGCGGATCCGGACCGCTACATGCCGCTGCGGGCGCTGATCGAGTGCCAGGCGGTCGCGGCGGAACGGCTGGGGCGGAAGGATTTCGGCCTGCTGTTCGGGCAGAAGCAGAACATGTCCGCGATGGGCGCCCTGTCGATTGCGGTCATCAATTCGCCGACGGCGCGCGCGGGCATCGAGATCGCCGCGCGCTACATGCACGTCCACAACCCCTCCTACACTGTGGCGCTGACGCCAATGCCGCGGACGTCGCGAGATTTCCTGTCTGCCTCGATCGAGCTGAAGAGCCAGAAGCGGCGCGAGCAGAATGACGAGCGGCTCGTCGCGTCGCTTCACCGGTCGCTGTCGATCATGGGCGGCGCAAGCTACAGGCCGCTGGAAATCTGGTTCATGCATGAGCCGATCTCGCCGCTGGCGACGTATCGCAAGCTGTTCGGCCTCGCGCCACAGTTCGGCCGGCCGGCGATGGGCATCGCTATCGAGCGCGTGGTGCTCGATACGTGGCGCCCGGGCGGATCATCTGCAATGCGTGACCTCGCGGAGACCTACCTGCAGGCGCAAGGCCCCGCACTTGAGAAGGCCTTCTCGCAGCGCGTGACGACGATGGCGCGCAGCCTGCTGAAAGGGCGCGAATGCACGCCTGAACAGGCGGCGAAGGCGCTGGGCATTCACGCGCGCACGCTGCAGCGGCGATTGAAGGAAGAGGGTTCGAGCTTCGAGAAGATCAAGGACGATGTGAGGCGCGAATGGGCCGAGTCGCTTTTGGTTCAGCCCTCCGTTTCCCTGTCGCAGATTGCGCAGATGCTGGATTATGCCGACAGCTCCACTTTCTCTCGCAGCTGCCGGCGCTGGTTTGGCGAAGCGCCGCGCACCTATCGCACGCGACTGACGCGAGCGCGGACCCTAAAAGGGTCCGGCCCGAAAGGCTCGCGCGTGAATTCATTGGCGACGGCCATGCGCCTTGACGCGCAGGACAAGCATTAGGGCGGACGCCTAGGACGGCCTGCTGGTGAAAACCGCCAGCTGGGCTTCGAAAGCACGCTTGAAGGCAGGCCGCGCTTCACCGCGCGCGACGTAGTCGGCCAGGTTCGGATACTCGCCGAGAATGCCTGATGGTTTCAACCTCTGCAGCACATGCACCATCATGAGGTCGCCCGCGCTGAAGGCGCCATCGAGCCAGTCAGCGCTGCCGAGGCGTGCGGACAGTTGTTTCAGGCGATCACGGACGCGATCCATGACCATGGGCAGGCGCTCTGTGCTCCATGGCTTGTCGCCCTCAAGAAGCTTTGCGGTTTGCAGATCAAGGATCGGCGGCTCCACCGTGCTGATCGCAGCGAACATCCATGTGATTGCGCGCGCGCGCGCATTGGCGTCGGCTGGCAGCAGGCCCGGATGGCGCTGGGCGATATGGAACAGGATCGACCCGGTTTCGAACAGGGCAAGATCGCCTTCCTCGTAGGTCGGGATCTGACCGAAAGGATGCAGCGCAAGATGCGCGGGCTCCTTCATCTGCCTGAAGGAGACAAGACGAACCGCGTAGGGCTGGCCCACTTCCTCAAGCGCCCAGCGGACGCGCGTGTCGCGCGCGAGACCCTGGCCACGATCGGGAGAGGCTTCGAAGGCGGTAATCGTGATGGTCATCGCAAAGTTCCTCCTGCGCCGACCTTATCAGCCGACACAGGAACGACGAACGGGCGCTTGGAAAACCGACATGGTTTCGCAGATTTTTCCGGGCGCGCCCTTTCCAGCGGGACTTGACCCCCGCCACCCCCGCCCTTGCAGGGAGCGCCGACCAGATCGTTCGATGACGTCAGGAAGCAGATGCGCTGAAACCCGTCGCCGCCTCTGCTGCGCGGACAAGCATGGCCGGATTGGATACGCCCTGCGTGTCATGACGGGGGGTGTAATGCGCCTGCAGCCTGGAAGCCTCTTCGTCGGTCAGGGTGATCGCGAGCGCGGCAATCGCATCATCGATATGCCTGGCCTTGAGCACGCCAACGATGGGCGCGGCGACAACGGGGTTGCGGCGGAGCCATGCGAAGGCGATCTGCGCATGGCTGACCCCACGCTCCCCCGCCACTTTCCCGACCGCATCGACGATTTTCTGATCGCTGTCTGCAGTCGCGGCGTAAAGCCCGGCATGCACCAGTTCGGCTTCGGCGCGCGGCGTACGTTCACCCCATGGACGGGCCAGACGACCACGTGCAAGCGGACTGTAAACGATGGTCTGCACGCCCTTGTCGCTGCAGAGCGGCAGCATCTCGTGCTCTTCCTCGCGCGCGAGCAGGTTGTAACTGTCCTGCATCGACACGAAGCGCGCCCAGCCATTTGCCTCCTGCAGATGCAGCGCCTTGGAAAATTCCCACGCCATCATCGAGGATGCGCCCAGATAGCGAACCTTGCCGGCCTTCACGATATCATGGAGCGCTTCCAGCGTTTCTTCCCAGGGCGTCCGCTGATCGCGGCGATGGATCTGGTAGAGGTCGATATAGTCGACGCCGAGCCGCCGCAGGCTGTGATCGACTTCGGCCATGATCGCCTTGCGCGACAGGCCGGAGGCGTTGGGGCCGTTCCGCGTCGGAGCGCCCAGCTTGGTGGCAATGACGACAGCATCGCGATGGGTGAAGTCCTTGAGGGCCCTGCCCAATACCTCCTCGCTCGACCCGTTCGAATACATGTTGGCGGTATCGAAGAAATTGATTCCGTTCTCGATCGCGTGGCGGATCAGCAGACGGCTTGTCTCCTCATCGAGCGACCAGGCGGGATAGGCGCGGGAGGGATCGCCAAAACCCATGCAGCCAATGCAGACGGGCGAGATATCGAGTCCTGTGCGAGCGAGCTTCACGTATTGCATGTGATCTCCATGACAATATACAAGCGGACAGCTCTCCACTTCGAGCTTATCCGTACCGGACAGTTGTCCGCTTAGTCAAGGGCCAGATGGCTGACGACGAAAACATGCGCGCGGACGCCCGGGCCAACCGGGACCGCATTCTCGATGTGGCGCGGGATGCACTGGCCGCTGATCCGCAGGCGTCTCTCATTTCCATCGCGAAGACAGCTGGCGTTGGCCAAGGCACGCTCTATCGACACTTTCCAAGCCGGGAGGCGCTGGTGCTCGGCGTCTATCGGAAGGAGATCGACGCGCTGGTGCAACTTGCGCCGAAACTGCTGGCCAAGCACAAGCCGCTGCACGCCTTCCGACTGTGGGCCGAGCGGCTGGCCCGTTATGGCCGGCTGAAACAGGGGATTGCCGACACGCTTCATGCGGCCCTGTCGGACCGGGACTTTCAGGAAACCTACTGGCCCATGCTGGAAGCCGTGCGCCAGCTGATCAAGGCCAGCGAAGCGTCAGGCGAGATTCGCTCGGGCGCCAATGCAGAGGATGTGCTGACGCTGCTCTCAGGCCTGTGGCGCATCCCACAGACCCCAGCCGGTGAAGCACAGACGGGGCGGCTTCTCGCATTTGTCTTTCGCGGCC
>CALMWO010000290.1 GCA_937873805.1 uncultured Hyphomonadaceae bacterium | reverse complement strand
TATCTGGAAGGCTTTGCCGACCAGATCGAAGCGATCATCCTTACGCACGCACACGAGGATCATATCGGCGCAATCGGTTGTCTGTGGCCGAAGCTGCGCGCCCCGATCTATGCAACGCCGTTCACGGCATATCTTGTCGGTGAGAAGCTGCGCGAACGTGGCCTCGATAGAGAAGCGCCTCTGCACATCATGCAGCTGCGCGAGAGCCGGACGTTCGGGCCGTTCGAAGTCGAGATGGTCACGCTGACCCACTCTATTCCGGAGCCCAACGGTCTTGCGATCCGTACGCCGCTTGGTCTTATCCTACACACAGGCGACTGGAAGATCGATCCCGATCCGATCATTGGCGAAGATTTCGACCAGGCGAAGATCGAAGAGCTTGGTCGTGAAGGCATCCTCGCGATGGTCTGCGACTCGACCAACGTATTTGAAGAAGGCGAGGCTGGCTCCGAAGGCATGGCGCGGGAGGCTCTGAAACGCGCCGTTGCTGAACAGACAGGACGCGTTGCGATCACGTCGTTCGCATCGAACGTCGCGCGCGTGCAGTCCGCATGTGAGGCGGCGCGAGCGAACGATCGGTCCGTGTGTCTGGTCGGACGGTCGATGCTGCGCATCGTCGGTGCGGCCCAGTCGGTTGGGCTGCTGAAGGGCTTCGAGTTCATTGATCCGGAAGACGCAGCCGACCTGCCGCATCAGCACGTGCTTTATCTCTGTACTGGCAGTCAGGGCGAGCCGAATGCTGCGTTGGCGCGTATCGCGCGGGGCGATCACCCGTCGGTGAAGCTTGGCGAAGATGATACTGTGATCTTCTCTTCGCGCGTCATCCCCGGAAACGAGCGCGCCATTGGCGAGATTCAGAACACACTGGCCGAGCGCAACATCAAGCTGGTGACAGCGCGGCAGTTCGATATCCACGTTTCGGGCCACCCATGCCGTGATGAGCTGCGCCGCATGTACATGTGGGCGAAACCGCAGATCGCCGTGCCGGTGCATGGTGAGCGTCGGCACATCATGGAGCATGCGCGCTTCGCCAAGTCGCTGCAGGTGCCGTACGCGATCACGCCGGACAATGGCCATGTCATTCGTCTGGCGCCGGGGCCTGTCGAGCTGATCGACGAAGTGCCGGTTGGACGACTGCACGTGGATGGTCAGGTGCTGACTTCCGATAAGGCGGGCGGCATGTGGGAACGCCGCAAGATGGCTTACAACGGCCACCTCACCGTTAGCGTGGTTATCGCCAAGGGCAAGATCGAGGACGGGCCGGTCGTTGTGGCCCGCGGCTTCTCCGAGGAAGACGGTAGACCGGCGGATGAGTCCATGGAGCCGATCGATGAGGCTGCGGAGTCCGCGCTCGCCAACATCAAGCGTGGCGATATGGGCGATGACGAGAAAATCGAGAAGGCGCTGGTAAAGGCTGTTCGCCGCGCCGCGGAAGTTCAGTTCGGCAAGCGCCCGCTTGTCGATGTTACGATACACAGGGTCTAGCCGGGAGCACTGCAATGACGATCGGTCGCCTCAACCATATCGGCATCGCCGTGCCGTCGATCGAGAAGACGTTCGAGACCTATAAGGCGCTCTACGGTGCGACCGAGTTCATCCAGCCGTTCGACATGCCGGCCCAAGGCGTGCGCGTTGGTTTCATCAACCTGCCGAACACGCAGCTCGAAATCATCGAACCGCTGGGCGAGAAATCGCCGATCATCAACTTCCTTGAGAAGAACCCGAAGGGTGGGCAGCACCATGTCTGCTTCGAGGTGCCGGATATCCATGAAGCCAAGGCCGACATGGAGAAGAAGGGCGCCAGGGTTCTGGGCGAGCCCCGGATCGGTGCGCACGGCACGCTGGTGATCTTTATCCATCCGAAGGAGTCGGACGGTGTGCTGATCGAACTCATGGAAACGCCGAAGGGCCACCACTAAGGTCCGCCCCATGGGCATTTTTGAAGCCGTCGTCGTCTTTGTCTGCTCCTGGTGGCTGATCTTCCTGCCGATGCTGTCGGCAGGCACGCGCAGCCAGCAGGATGCGGGGACGGTGATTCCGGGCAGCGAGCGCGGAGCGCCGGAAAAGATCAGCTGGCGCTGGAAGATTATTGTCCCGACGGCAGGGGCTGTTCTCGTTACTTTCCTTATCTGGCTGACGCTCCATATGCACTGGCTGGATTTCATGATTCCAAGGCGTTAGCCGCAATCGGGCCGCATTGCGCGGGCACGTGGGGGCGGCTATCAGCCTGACAGTCGTCTGCATGCGTCCCAGGGCCCTTTATGCGTCTTTCCCGTTATTTCCTGCCTGTCCTCAAGGAAGCGCCTGCTGACGCGCAGATCGTGTCGCACCAGCTGATGCTGCGCGCCGGCATGATCAAGCAGAACGGGGCAGGTATCTATTCCTGGCTGCCGCTGGGTATGCGGGTGCTCCACAAGATCGAGAAGATCGTCCGCGAAGAGCAGGAGCGGGCAGGGGCCGTCGAGCTGCTGATGCCGACGATCCAATCCGCCGAGCTCTGGAAGGAGAGCGGCCGCTACGACGCTTACGGCAAAGAGATGCTTCGCATTGTCGACCGGCATGAGCGCGAAATGCTCTACGGCCCGACCAACGAGGAGATGATCACCGACATCTTCCGCACCTACGTTCGTTCGTACAAACAGCTGCCGATCAATCTCTACCACATTCAGTGGAAATTCCGGGACGAGGTCCGCCCGCGCTTTGGCGTGATGCGTGGCCGCGAGTTCCTCATGAAGGACGCATACTCGTTCGACAGCTCGGTCGAAGCGGCAAAGCAATCTTATTACCGGATGTTCTGCGCCTACCTGAACACGTTCAGCCGCATGGGGCTCAAGGCTGTGCCGATGCGTGCCGACACGGGGCCGATCGGCGGCGATCTTTCACACGAGTTCATCGTGCTGGCAGAAACGGGCGAGAGCGCCGTGTTCTGCGACAGCGCGCTGGTTGATATGCCGGCGCCGGGCAAGGATCTGAATTTCTGGCAGGACCTGTTGCCGGAAGTCGAGAAGCGCACTTCGCTTTACGCCGCCACTGAAGAGATGCATGACGCTGCGCGCTTCGAAAAGGAAGTGCCCGCCGAGCGCAGGCTTTCGGCGCG
>CALMWO010000289.1 GCA_937873805.1 uncultured Hyphomonadaceae bacterium | reverse complement strand
GAGAGAGTCCCTTCGAACCTGTACGGGTCATGCCGTCGTAGGGAAGCGGAGCGCATCTGGTGATGTGCTGTGTTCCGACTCCGTCCTGCCTCACCAGGCCCTTGCACGCTCCCCCTGTCAGCCGTGCTTTTGCCACACCCCTTCGCAAGGAAACACCATGAACGCTAACGACAAATTCATTGCTACCGATGCCCACGTAGATCAAGCAGCCATCAAGCCGCTGCCCAATTCGCGCAAGGTTTACGTCACCGGTAGCCGCCCGGACATCCGGGTACCGATGCGCGAAATCTCCCAGTCGGACACGGACACAGCTTTTGGGGGTGAGAAGAACCCGCCGATCTATGTTTACGACTGTTCGGGACCGTATTCGGATCCGCTGGCGAAGATTGACATCCGGCAGGGGCTGCCGGCGCTGCGCGCGCGGTGGATCGCCGAACGAGGCGACAGCGAGCCGCTCGCCGATCTGAGTTCCGATTTTGGACGCGTCCGTGCGGCCGATCGCGCTCTCGATGAAATGCGCTTCCCCGGACTGCAGCGGAGACCACAACGGGCCAGGGCGGGTGCCAACGTCAGTCAGATGCACTACGCGCGGCGTGGCATCATCACGCCCGAGATGGAGTATGTCGCCATTCGCGAGAACAACAACCGGCGCACCTATGTCGAGCAGCTGCGCGCCTCCGGCCCGCAGGGTGCGCGTCTGGCGGAGATTCTCTGCCGCCAGCATCGCGGGCAGAGTTTCGGGGCCAGCCTCCCGGAGGAAGTCGTCCCGGACTTCGTTCGTTCTGAAGTTGCGCGCGGCCGGGCGATCATTCCGTGCAACATCAACCATCCGGAAAGCGAGCCGATGATCATCGGCCGCAACTTCCTGACCAAGATCAACGCCAACATCGGGAATTCGGCCCTCGGTTCGAGCATTCAGGAGGAAGTCGAGAAGATGACCTGGGCGATCCGCTGGGGTGGCGACACGGTCATGGACCTGTCAACGGGCAAGAACATCCATGAGACGCGCGAGTGGATCATTCGCAACAGCCCGGTGCCGATAGGGACCGTGCCCATCTATCAGGCGCTTGAGAAGGTTGACGGGAAGGCCGAAGACCTGACGTGGGAGATTTTCCGCGACACCTTGATCGAGCAGGCTGAGCAAGGCGTCGACTACTTCACGATTCACGCCGGCGTGCTGCTGCGTTACGTGCCACTGACGGCCAAACGTCTGACGGGCATCGTTTCGCGCGGTGGTTCGATCATGGCCAAGTGGTGCCTGGCCCACCACAAGGAAAGCTTCCTGTACACGCACTTCGAGGAGATCTGCGAGATCATGAAGGCTTACGACGTTGCTTTCAGCCTCGGCGACGGCTTGCGCCCCGGCTCCATCTACGATGCCAACGACGAAGCCCAGCTTGGCGAGTTGAAGACGCTCGGCGAGCTGACCGAGGTCGCCTGGCGGCATGACGTTCAAGTGATGATCGAGGGACCGGGCCACGTGCCGATGCACATGATCAAGGAGAACATGGATCTGCAGCTCGATTCGTGCAGAGAGGCACCGTTCTACACCCTGGGGCCGCTGACGACCGATATTGCTCCCGGCTACGACCACATCACCAGTGGTATCGGCGCTGCGATGATCGGGTGGTTCGGCACAGCGATGCTCTGCTACGTGACACCGAAGGAGCACCTTGGTCTGCCGGACAAGGACGACGTGAAAGAGGGGATCATCACGTACAAGCTGGCGGCGCATGCGGCAGATCTGGCAAAAGGTCACTCGGGTGCGCAGATTCGCGACAATGCTTTGTCGAAAGCGCGTTTCGAGTTCCGCTGGGAGGACCAGTTCAACCTCGGCCTCGATCCGGACAAGGCGCGCGAGTTTCATGACGAAACCTTGCCCAAGGAGTCGGCAAAGGTGGC
>CALMWO010000288.1 GCA_937873805.1 uncultured Hyphomonadaceae bacterium | reverse complement strand
CCGCGATGGCGGCGGCGGCGTGATCCTGGGTCGAGAAGATGTTGCACGAGGCCCAGCGCACTTCGGCGCCGAGAGCGGTCAGCGTCTCGATGAGAACGCCGGTCTGGATCGTCATGTGCAGCGAGCCAGTGATGCGCGCGCCTTTCAGCGGCTGCGCCTTGCCGTATTCCGCGCGCGTGGCCATCAGGCCCGGCATTTCGGTTTCGGCGATGGTGAGTTCCTTGCGGCCCCAGTCAGCCAGAGAGAGATCCGCAACCTTGAAATCGTCGAACGCCATCGCGGCACTCCTTCGGGGGAAAATTGTCGTGTCCGGGCACAATCCCGGTTCAGGATCCGGCCCAGGGCAGAGGGCCTATAGCAATCGTTGGGCAATACAGCAAATCATATAAAGATATCCTTATATGATTTTCATTTGCTTCTTTTTGAGGGACCACGGCCTCACTTTGCACCGGTTTGATCCCCATCTGCTGTAACGACCTATTGCGAGTGCTGTTGCTGTCGCGCAACACTCGCCTCTCGGCGTCCGCAGAGGCGCATGTGACGGGCCCTGAGAGCCCATGAAAAGGGTGGTGGCATGAAGCGGGTGTCTCTGGCGGTTGTGGCGGGCTTCCTGGCGCTGTCGGGCGTGGCGCCGGCTGTGGCGCAGGACGTCGACAAGATCGACCGCGTTACCGGCGCTCCGGCTCCAGGCGGCGTCTTTCGCGCGCCTGAGGGCGTGAGGGTCGTGAGCCCCGGCGCACTCGTCTATGCCAGCTTCGATCGCAATTTCGATGGCCGGATCACGTTCGAAGAGATCGAGATCGGGGCAGGTCTGGCCTTCGACGTCGCTGACAAGAACAGGGACGGCTTCATCACCGGCTTTGAGCAGACTGACTGGGCGGCGTCTGTTGCGGGCAGCGGCGATGTGATCGCGAATGCGATGACGTTCGACATCGATCTCGACCGCTCGGTCACGCGCGCTGAGTTTGCGGCCGGATTCAAGCGTCTCGCCGGGCAGATCAATCCGTCGGGCGAGCTGACATTCGTTGATCTGGTGCAGCCGCTCAATCGCTCAGGCGAGCAGGCGAGCGCATCGCCGCCGCCGCGTCCGCCGGGCCGGTAGGCTTATTCTTTTTCGTCGAACTTGCGGCCGATGAGGTCGCACACCGCCTCGAGCGCTGCGTGGGCTTCACGGCCCTCGGCGTCGATCTCGACAGTCTGGCCGACGCGCGCGCCAAGCATCAGCAGGTCCATGATTGAGGCGGCGCTGGCGCTCATGCCGTCATAGTGAACGGTGACTTTCGCATCGAACTTGGCAGCCTCGCGCGCAAAGGCGGCTGAGGCGCGCGCATGCAGTCCGCGCTGGTTCACAAGTTCTGCACTGCGGGACCACTTGTCAGTCATAGGTGCAGGGTCGCTCACTCGGCTCGCTGGAGAAGGGCGGAGGCGACGGAGATGTATTTGCGGCCGGCTTCCTGCGCGGCGAGGGCGGCTTCGGCGAGCGGCAGCTTGGCGCGGACTTCGGCCAGCTTGATCAGCATGGGCAGGTTCACGCCCGCGATCACTTCGATCTTGGCGCCGCCCATCACCGAGATGGCGAGGTTGGACGGCGTGCCGCCGAACATGTCGGTGAGGATCACGACGCCTGAACCTGTGTCAGTCGCCTTGGCGGCCGCAATGATTTCCTTGCGGCGCATATCCATGTCGTCATCGGGTCCGATTGAAACCGCGCGGGCATTGTCCAGATGGCCGACAACGTGTTCAGCCGCGGCAATGAACTCCTCGGCCAACCGGCCGTGCGTGACCACGACCAAACCGATCATTGGAAAAACTCCCGCATATCCCAGCATCCCATGGTGAGGACTCGTTTGTTTTGGGGTCAATAGCGATCAGATGTCCAGCGCAGCCGCCGGAAGGTCGACGATGAAACGGGCGCCGGAGATTTTACCGTCTGTCATGCGGTTTTCCGCCCACACTGCGCCCCGGTGCGTTTCAGTGATCTGACGCACGATAGAAAGGCCCAAACCTGAATTATTTCCGAACTTCGCGCCCTTTGGGCGGTCCGTGTAGAAGCGCTGGAATATCTTTTCCAGCTTGTCTTCAGGGATGCCGGGGCCTTCGTCTTCCACTGTCACACGAACTGTGGGCCCCCGCGACGATGTGAGTCGCGACAATGTGACAGCCACAAGTCCGCCGGGCGGGGAGAAGGACCGGGCGTTCTCGATCAGGTTGCGAACCACCTGGGCCAGCGGGCCATCTCTGCCCATCACGACATATTCTCCCGGCGTCGTGGTCAGCGTGACGCGGGCGTCGGTTTCCTTCTTGGTGTCGCTGTAGATCGAGACGAGGTCGTCCAGCAGGCGCCGCAGATCCACGCGCACCAGTTTTTCGCGCACGATCTCGCCTTCAAGGCGGGAGAGGTTGGAGATATCCGAGATCAGGCGATCGAGGCGGACGACATCGCGGGCGATGACATCGCGCATGCGGTCGCGGACGGCGGGGTCCTGCACGGCCTGCGAAGTTTCGACGGCGGAGCGGATGGAGGTGAGCGGGTTCTTGAGTTCGTGCGCCACGTCGGCGGCGAAACGCTCGTTCTCCTGAATGCGGACATAGAGCGCGTTGGTCATCGCCTCCATGGCCAGAGCGAGATCGCCGATTTCGTCCTTCCGGTCGTGCAGCTTGCCGAGGTCGAGACGCTCTGTGGCGCCGGTGCGCACGCGGTCGGAAGCGCGGGCAAGATTGCGCAAGGGGCGTGCGATGCCGAGCGTGAGAAGCGTTGCGGTGATGATGGCGACCAGCACAGCGACAAGGATCAGCGGGAAGAGGGCGGCGCGCTCGTCTGCGATGATCTGTGTGACGTCGCTGGTCTCGACGGTGATGGAGCCCACAACGCGCGCGACCTTGGTGATCGGCATGGTGACGGAGAGCAGGCGCTCGGCCTGATCGCCGAAGCGTTCGGAGAAGCCCGCGCCGCCACCGAGCGCCATCGCGACTTCTTCTTCCAGCGAACGGGCTTCCGCGATCGGCTGCCGGCCGGTGGCGCTGACGGTTTCGAAGGTGCGGTTGGCGAAGCGGACGGCGTCGAGCCACGCACGCTCGATCATGCTTGGTTCGCGGATGGGCGGCAGGTCCCTGAGTTCGATCTCGTCCTTCAGGAGCATGGTGTCGGCCACCAGCTCGCCCTGCGGATCATGCACGCGGATACGCGTGGCGCTGGTCAGCGGGATCGATTTCAGCTGGTCGCTGAGCTTGACGATGTTGAGCGCGGGTGGGTCGTCGAAGGTGGCGTTGTCGGTCACGAACGACGAGATGAGCTGCGTCATCTCGCTGAGGCTGGCCTTGCGGGCGTTGACGAGGCTGGAGCGGAATTCGTTCAGCACCAGCGCGCCCGCAATCAGGATCACGAGGCCGGCGAGGTTCGAGGCAAGAATAAGCCGTGCGATCGGAGACAGCAGCAGAGGGCGCGGCTTCGGGGGCGTTTTCGCCCTGCCAGCCTTCGCCGTTGCGTCTTTCTCTCGCCTGTGCGCCGCCGGATCGCCCGGCGGGCTCGTCGGTGTCTCAGGCTTCCTTATAGCGATACCCCACGCCGTACAGCGTCTCGATGCCATCGAAGTTGTCGTCGAGGTCGCGGAATTTCTTCCGCAGACGCTTGATGTGGCTGTCGATGGTGCGGTCGTCGACATAGACCTGATCGTCGTAGGCGGCGTCCATCAGCTGGTCGCGGCTTTTCACATAGCCGGGACGTTGGGCGAGCGCCTGCAGGATCAGGAATTCGGTGACGGTGAGGCGGACGATCTTGCCGTCCCACTGACAGGCATGGCGGTTCGGATCGAGCGTGAGGCGGCCGCGCACGATCGGCTTCTTGTCGCCGTCTTCCGGCGTCGCCGAGGCGCCGCGCGACCGGCGCAGGATGGCTTTCACGCGCTCACCCAGCAGGCGGGTGGAGCAGGGCTTACGGATGAAATCGTCCGCGCCGATGTTGAAGCCGACAACCTCGTCGATCTCGTCGTCCTTCGAGGTGAGGAAGATCGCGGGCAGGTTGGAGGTCTGGCGGAGTTTCCGCAGCAGTTCCATGCCGTCCATCTTCGGCATCTTCACGTCGAGGATGGCGATGTCCGGGGGCGTCTCCGACAGGCCGGCCAGGGCGGATGCGCCATCGTGATAGGCGCGGACCTGGTAACCTTCGGCCTCGAAGAAGGCGGTCAGCGCTTCCACGATGTTCTCGTCGTCGTCCACGAGGGCGATGGTAGCCATATGCATTAATCTCCTGGCGGGCGTCCCGCCGCGATGCGTTGCACCATAATCGGAGGGTGCGGGCGCTAGGGCAAGTGCCACGAACCGCCCGGCAACACTAGCGTTTTGGCGCAAAACCGCTCGTCTGGCACGCGAATTGAACCGCCCCTGAGGCCGGCGCATGCTGGTTTGGTTACCGGATTTCCGGTCCCGCAACGTGATGGAGAGTTCCATGCAGGTTGTTACGATCAGCGGCTTCAAGGGCGGCACGGGCAAGACGACCGTGGCGTCCCTTCTGGGTGTCGCGGCGGTAAAGGACGGCCTTCGGGTCGCCAGCCTCGATCTCGACCGCAACACGCGAAACCTGTCCAGTTTTCTGACACTCCGGCGCGCCTCCCGCCTCCAGAGCCCCGATCATGTGATGCTCATGGATATGGAAGAAGACGTCCGGACCAACCTCAAACCGAAGCATTCCGGCCGTCTCGAGCCGCT
>CALMWO010000287.1 GCA_937873805.1 uncultured Hyphomonadaceae bacterium | reverse complement strand
GAGACGAACTCCGCGCGATACCCGAAAGCATCCTCGCCTTTCGCCCCATTCGCGAGATCGATCACCCGATCCCAGTTGAACGCCTTGTCGATATACGGATCGCCGCGAAGCATCGATCCATAAGCAGCGACCGCCGTCGCAAACCGCGTCGACTCCGGCGCTTGTCGGATATCGCTCACCTGATCCGCCGTCGTGATCGGCCGATCCACCAGCTTCGATGTGCTCGCGCCCGGCATCTTGTAGCGCAGCTTCAGGAACGCAAGCTCGTTCGAACCGCCTTGAGCCACCGGCGTCGGAACCTTCTGGTAGCGGCTTGGATCGATCAACGTCGCTTTCGATCCCACCGGCGTGATCTCATAGATCGCCGTCACCGAAGACCCTGCGCCGATCTCGCCGGCATCAACCTTGTCGTTGTTGAAGTCCTCGCGATTGAGAATGCGGGTCTCGTACCCGATCAGCCGATACTCCGCGACCTTGGCCGGATTGAACTCGACCTGGATCTTCACATCGTCCGCGATTGAGAACATCGATCCCGAAAGGTCATCATTCAGAACCTTCCGGCCCTCGTTCAGCGTATCGATATAGGCCGCCATCCCGTTGCCCGACTGAGCCAGCTTCTGCATCAGAAGGTCATTGTAGTTGCCGCCGCCAAAACCGAGGATCGACAGATAAACGCCGCTTTCCCGCTCCCGGCTGACGAAATCTTCCAGCGCTTCGGGATCGTTGATCCCCACATTGAAATCGCCATCACTCAGCAGCATCACGCGATTGACGCTGTTCTTCGAGAAATTCTGCTTGGCCAGGTTGTAAGCCAGCCGCAGCCCTTCACCGCCCGCCGTCGATCCGCCCGCAGAAAGCTTGTCCAGCGCGGCGATGATCTTCTGCTTGTCCGCGCCAGAGGTCGGCTCCAGCACGGTTCCGGCCGCGCCAGCATAGACCGCAATCGCGATCGTATCCTTCGCCGTCATCTCGTTGATCAACAGCTTCAACGACTGGATCGCCAGAGGCAGCTTGTTCTCGGCAGACATCGATCCAGACACGTCGATCAGAAGCGTCAGGTTCAGCGGTGGCCGCGCATCGCGATTGATATCATAGCCCTGCACAGCCACATGCATCAGCTGCCGCCCCTCGCTCCACGGCGAGGGAACGACCTTCACGGTCGTCTCAAACGGGACACTCTTCGATTTCGGCAGGTCGTAGCTGTAGTCAAAATAATTGATCAGCTCTTCGATCCGTACCGCATCCTTGGGCGGCAGGTGTCCGGCGTTGAGCATGCGGCGAACGTTGGAATAGCTGGCCGTATCGACGTCGATCGAGAATGTCGAAACAGGCTCCTGCGCCACCAATTTCACGCCGTTGAGTTCGACGTCCTGATACCTGTCACGGTTGACGTCGCCGGGCATCGGCTGCGGCGCGATCTGGGCGTAGGTTCCGGCATAGCCCTGACCCGGCGCCATCTTCGCCATGGGCGGTGGAGGAGGCATGGGCGGTGCGTATGCCTCGGTGGCTGTCACGCCCAAAGCGGTCGCATCCTGCGTTGTTGCTTCACGCTTCGAAGCCGTGACAACGACAGCCTCATTCCCTCGTCCGTCGTTCGCGCTTACCTGCGCCACGCCGCCCTCCGGACCGGAAGGCGATGCGCAGGCGGCCAGCGTCAGTGCGGATGCAGTAAATAGAAAGATTGTCTGAAAACGAGTCATATGCGTCCCCATTGCTCAATTCAGTGAGCGCATGGGGCGCGTGGATTGGGGCGGGTTTGCGTCTCCGCCGCGTCTGACTGCGTGCTAATTCTTGCTGGGTTGAGGGCGCTGCGAGGCGATCCAGTCGGCGATATCGGCCTCCAGCACGGGGAGGGGGCGAGGTCCCGGTCCGAGTATCGCCTGATGGAAGGCGCGGAGATCGAAGGCCGTTTTCAGCTGCTGCTGCGCGCCGGTTCGAAGCCGTCTTATGGTTTCCCGGCCCGTCATGTACGCGCACGCCTGACCCGGCCAGATCGCGTAACGGTCGACCTCTGACTCAATCTCTTGAGGGCCTAGGCCGGTTGTTGTCTGCAGGTAAGCAACGGCTTCGGCCCGCGTCCACTTTTGTGCGTTGATGCCAGTGTCCGCCACCAACCGGGCTGCACGCAGCAGCACCGATTGCAGGTAGCCCAGCCGCCCCATCTTGTCGTCCTTGTAGGCGCCCAGCTCGTCTGCGAGATCCTCGGCATAGAGCGCCCACCCTTCGCTGAAGGCAGGCTGAGAGACGAGGTAGTTCACCAGCGGCTGGTTCGTCCGCTCGCGCGCGAGCCCTGCCTGTATGTGGTGGCCGGGAACCGCTTCATGAAAGCTCAGCGTCGGCAGAGCCCATCTCGGGAAATCCGCGGTTGAGCGCAGGTTGATATTGTATGTCGCTGGCCGCGAGCCATCGAGCGGCGCTGCTTTGTAATAGGCGCCCGGCGCGGTGTCGTTGGAGATCCTCGGCGCCTCGCGCACGTCAACCTCGCCCTTCGGTCCGACGACGATCATGCGGCCCATGGCGGTTTCAGCCCAGGTGATCCGTTCGCGCACAGCATTCAGCAGTTCGACGCGGCCCTCGGGCGTGTCGGGAAACAGGTAAGCGGGATCCATCGACAGCGTGCGCAGCCGCCCGCCAACGCTGCCTTCGACCTGACCCATCTCCACAAGGATGGGCTCGATCTGCGCGTTGATCTGGTCAACCAGCTTCACGCCAGCATCGTGCAACTGCTTCGGCGACATGTCGGTCGTCGTGTAGAGCTTCAACGCATCGCGATAGTAAGCCTCGCCATCCTTGAGACCCCATACGCCCGGCTCCGCAGGCGCCTTCGACAGCAGGCCATCCAGCATTTTTACCAGCGCCGCGTATTCGTCTTTCAGCGGGCCGCCGACCTGATCGGTCGCGCGTTTCACCAGCTTGCTGATGTCGTCTTCCGAGATATCTGGAATCTGCGCGAGCTGTTCGGTGAAATAGGCGACCAGCGGATGCTCGCGCGCGATGCCCGGAGAGAGCTGTCGCGCCTTGTCGATTGTACGCTGCAGGATGGCGCGTGGCGGAATGGCGCCAGATGCAATGTCGACCTCGAAGCCCCGGCGTTCATCGCGCATGGCTTCGTCCATATGCTCAAGCCGCGTGTGCCACTCCTCGGCGTCGGCCCGTGAGCGGACTGGAGCATGCAGCGTCATGAACTTGACGAGGTCGGCAAAGGCGCCGTCGGCAAAAGTGATTAGGTATGGGCTGCTCCACCCAAGTCCGGTTGACCCATGGCCATGTGCTTCGACGGCCGCCGTGTTGCGCAGCAGGATAAGGGCGCTGTCATAGGCACGCTGTGAATCCCGGCTGAGCGCGCCGCGGTTGATCAGCTCAAGCTCGTGCAGCAAATCCAGCCGCGTCGCGCGGGTCCGCTCGGCAACCGCCATCGATCGGTCATCCAGCCGGGATTGATACCGCCCGCCAAAAGCCTCGACCGACAGCCCAAGCGCATCCGCTTCTTCGGGCGAGCGAGCCATTTCGCTCTGGCTGAGGCGCTGAATGAAGGCGGCAAGGGCGGGGTCGGCGCTCACCTGCGAAGGTGAACAAGCCGCAAGAATAGTCGCGGCTAGCCCTGCTGCTGCAAAAAACAGGGCTCTGAAAGGAGATTTCCAGTCCAGCGCAAGCATATGATTCGCTTTGGTTGAGGCAGCCAGAGTTTTCCGATAAGGACCGCCCTGCATCAAGTCAGGAGCTAGTGAATGAGTACTCCAGTCCCCGGCGGCCAGCCCGAACTGACCGGCCAGGTCATGTTCTACAAGCGGCCCGAGCCGCTTTCGCTGGAGAAGCACAGGAACCTGGGCGTCAAACAGGTTGCAGCGCCGTTCTCTTTCCTCAAAACGGCTCACGCTGTGCCGATCACGGTCAGCGAGTTCGGCGTCGCCGCCACCTGCTTCCCGATCATTTTCGTAGGTGCGGACAAGACGCCTGTGGCGGTCATGGGCGTTCGCCAGAACGAAAACGAGTATGTGGACGCCAATGGCCAGCCGGATCCGGACACCTATCTGCCGGCTTTCGCGCGCCGCTATCCCTTCGTCTTCGCGTCGGACCCCAAGAACGACAAGCTGCTTCTGTGCGTCGATACGGAAGCGTCCATGGTGTCCTCGACCCCGGATGTGAGGTTCTTTGACGGCGATCAGCCCTCGAAATTCACCCAGGACGCGATCGAGTTCTGCAAGGAATTCGAACGCCAGCG
>CALMWO010000286.1 GCA_937873805.1 uncultured Hyphomonadaceae bacterium | reverse complement strand
TCGCAGCTAGTTCGGTTGGCAGTCCGAACAAATGAAAACGGGCCGACCGTTGGGTCGACCCGTTCCAGAAGTCTGGTGCTTGAGACAGCGCCCTGTCGGGCGGCGTCCTCGGCGCTTACAGAGGTTGAATCTGCGTCGCAGCCATTTTGCCCGAGCGCTTGTCTTTCTCGAGCTCGAAGCTCACACGCTGGCCTTCGTTGAGGCCGGCGAGACCTGCGCGCTGAACGGCCGAGATGTGAACGAACACATCTGCGCCGCCGGACTCAGGCTGGATGAAGCCGAAGCCCTTTTGCTCGTTGAACCACTTTACGGTGCCGGTAGCCATGTAGATCTAGTCTTTCAGTAGGCGTCCACGAGACCGGGGGGACCCGTAGAACAATGTAAGGCGCATGCAGCCGCGCCCGGGAGCCGTCAAACCAGAATGTTCGGTAGGCCAGATCCGGAGCTCGATCCATTTGGGAAAACCCAGTAGGCGAGCAAGGAGAGCAACCGAACCTGTTCAAAATTCGACCCGGCACCTATTGCACACAAGCCACACCTTGAAAAGCGGGCGGCCAGAGCGTGACATAGAGTTTAGGCTGATCACACACCGCCATTCCTGGCGTCCGCTCTTACCGCGCCGCACAAGTCTGCTTAATTGAGCACGATGCAAACGCCAGAATTTCTCGCTCACCGCTCGATAGTTTCGGTTACCGGCGCCGATGCGGAAGCGTTCCTGAATAGCATCGTGACAGTGTCCACTTCCGGGATGACCCCGGGAGATATCCGCTATGGCGCGCTGCTGACGCCACAGGGAAAAGTCATCGCGGACATGCTGCTGACGCGGGCGGGCGACGCGATCCTGATCGACTGTGCGGCGTCTGCTGCGCCTGCGCTGGTGAAGCGATTGACCATGATGAAGCTGCGCGCCGCCGTTGCGATCGAAGAACGATCGGACCTCGGCGTCTGGGTTTTCGAAGGCGATGCAGACCCTCGCAGCGCACTCGCGCCAAGGCGGAAGATTGGCCCCAGCGGGGAGACTTCTGATGCATCAGCCTATCACGCCGCGCGAATTGCAGCCGGGCTTCCCGAGCAGGGTTTCGATTTCGGAGCGGAAGATGTTTTCCCGGCGGACATCGACATAGATATCCTTGGCGGCATTGATTTCAAGAAGGGCTGCTTTGTCGGGCAGGAAGTCGTCTCGCGGATGAAGCGGCGCGGCACGGCGCGCCGGCGGACGTTGAAATGCGCTGTGGCGGAGGGCGTTGCAGCCCCCGCTCCCATCCTCGCGAACGGGTTCGAAATCGGAATGCTGACGTCTATTTCCGGCGGCGCCGGGCTTGCGCGCGTGCGCATCGACCGGTTGGCCGAAGCGCTGGCGAAGAACGAGACACTCACCGCAGGCGATGCGGCCATCACGTTCGACACCCCGCCCTGGCTGGCCGACGAACTCGCGGCCATGGCAGAGGCCAAAGAAGCAAAAGCATGAAGAAGCTGGACGACATTCCCTGCGGCTGGGCGCCTTCCAGCGATGCGCTTTATCGCGGCTATCACGATCATGAATGGGGCGTGCCCGAGCGCGATGCCCGCGCGCTGTGGGAGAAGTTCCAGCTCGACGGGCATCAGGCCGGGTTGTCGTGGATCACCATCCTGCGCAAGCGCGAGACGATGCGCGAAGAATTCGACGGGTTCGAGCCCGAGAAGATCGCGCGCTGGACGCAAAAGCGCATCGACAAGGCGATGAAGAACCCCGGGATCATCCGCTCACCCATCAAGATCGCAGCGACGATCAGGAACGCGCAGGTCTATCTCGATATGGCCGAGAGGGGCGAAGACTTCTCCGACTATGTCTGGAGCTTCGTGGGCGACAAGCCGGTGGTGAACCAGCTTGAGCACTGGAAGAAGGTGCAAGCCAAGACGGCGCTGTCCGAACAGATCGCGAAGGACATGAAGAAGCGCGGCTTCAAGTTCTGCGGCCCGGTGATTGTCTATGCCGTGATGCAGGCGATGGGCATGGTCAACGATCACGAGGTTCGCTGCCCGCGTCACAAGGAAATCCAGAAGCTGGAAAAGGCCGCGCGCAAGGCCGGCTAGAAGGCGCAAACTATTGCTTCGGGACGTCCAACCCCGATGCTAGCTTGTGACAGGGATTATTGCAGGGCCGGAACATGGACGATTTCGCCGCCATCATGCGCCGCGTCATCACGGGCGACGATGCTTCGGGCGACAGCGTCGTCATTCTCGATGGCCCGCCCTCGGCCAGCAATGGCGAACCCAACCTCGGTGGTCTGTTCGACATCTGGCACGATGCAGCCAGCGGCCCGCTCGATCCCAAAGACCAGACTGACCTCGGCCCGGAACGCTGCGTGCTGTCGCCTGCGCCGGGCAATGTCAAAGTCCGCTGGTTCGTTATCAACCCGCCGCCCGAGGGCGTGCCGCGCGATGTGCTGAACGCCGCCGCGCGCCAGCGCTTTGCGTCGTTCGACGCGGAAGACCACCTGACCGACCAGTCCAGACACCCGGCGATGCACAAGACATCGTCGATCGACGTGATCTGCCTGCTGAAGGGCGAGGTCGACCTCGTGCTCGATAAATCGCGCACCCGGATCAAGCCGGGGCAGATTGTCATCCAGCGCGGGACGAGCCATGGCTGGGAGGCGCATGGCGGGCCTGCCCTGCTTCTCGCCGTTTTGATCGACCGGGCGCTCCCGGGCGGCGTCCACTGATCCTATCTGTGCGTTAGAGTAGTTGAGAGGAACAACGACATGAAGCGCCTCATCCTTGCCGTGCCGTGTCTGGCAGTCGGGCTTGCCATGTCGGCCTGCAGCACGGGCGGAAAGCCCGAGACGGATCTCACGCAGGAAAACGTGTGCCTCGCGCACTTCGAAAATGATCCGGTCGAGCGCGACCGTTGCCGCGTCGACGCCAGCGTGCGCAGCGACACAGTGCCGGACGTGTCCCCGCACCAGCTCCCGGTTCGCACCGGCCAGATCGGCGACTAAAGCTTCGCTTTCGTTTCTGGTTTTCGCATCGCTTTGCCGAAAACCGCGACACACTTTTCGGCGCGATGCTTTACCGCCCGGTCGCAACCCGGGTGAGGTAAACGGCGAAGCTGGCTGAGATCACCATCGCCAGTGCGGCGATGCGGAAGAACCAGCGTGAGAATGCCTGCGACTGGAAACGGCGCGCCAGCACGTCCGCCCCGCCCGCATAGACGATGAGCCCGAACATCTCGCAGACGGTTACCGTCGCCATGCTGATCACGATCTGCGGGATGAGATCGTGCTCCGGGTTGAAGTAGGTAGGCAGCAGGCCGCCGAAATAGACCAGCGCATTCGGGTTCGCGAGTTGCAGGCAGATGCCGTGAACGAACAGCTTGCGGCGCGGCGGCGGTTCGCGGCGCAGGAGATCAACCGGCGCACCGAAGGCGGTTCTCCAGGCCAGCCAGACGATGAAGGCGATACCCGCCAGCTTGAACAGCAGGAAAGCTTCCGGGAACGCTTTGGCCAGCACGGCGACGCCGGAAGCAGCCAGTGCGATCCAGACCAGATTGGCCACACAGATACCCACGGCAGGAACCATGGATGGCCAGAAGCCATAGCGGATCGAGGCTGTGGTCACGAGCATGACCGCTGGGCCGGGCGTCAGGCCGCCAGCCAGGAACAGTAATGTGAAGTTGATCCAGACCAAAAACTCCATGGCGCGGGTATAGGACTATTCGCGCTAGCTTGAAGGCCGGACTGATCCGGGCCTGTTGCCGGTATCGCGCGCTGCGCTATCAACGGTCGACTTGCGGGAGAATCGCCATGACTGTTCGCACCATCCTTGCCACCCTCGGCGCTGTCGCTTTCGCCTCCGCGTGCAGCGGCCCGCCGACTGCGCCTGAAGCTGCATCAGACGCGAAGCTTGCAGGCCCCGCCCCCGAAGCGCCGCAGACGCCCGGCGTTCCCCCGCCGCCCGCCGATCCGCTCGCCGTGGGCTCGCAGGAAGCGAAGGACGATCTCTATTGCTCGGCCATGATCTACATCGAGAACCCCGACGTGTCGGACGCGCTCGCCCCGGTTGACGAGGCGTTGCTGCGCAAGGCGCAGACGCTCGGCTTCCTGATCGGCGAAGCGGGCATCAACAACAAGATCGTCGCCGAGAAGGCCGCCCACGCCACGCATGCGCGCATCATCTCCGACGCCTACGCGGCGCAGGTGGAAAAAGACATCAAGGCGAAGAAGCCGCGCATTTCTCTCGATGAGTGCAACAAGCGCGCGACCGCACTGCCCATACCGGAATAGCCGACACACGACTGGGGGACGGATATGAAGCTGAAGCCCACGCAGATCGTCGGCGTTGTCGCCATCATCGTGTTCGGCGGCGGCATGATCTTCCGCATGACGCAGCCGAGCGAGCGCGAGATCATGGAGCGCCGGCTTGCCAGCCTGCCGCGGATATCCGCGCCTGAGGTTGAGTTCCCGATGCCGGACCTGTCCTCCCTCAACACGACGGTGACAGCTCCGACCAGCGTGCTCGGCGCCGGCACGCCGGCGACGCCCGCAGAACCCGAAATCGACTACACCGCGCTCGGCTCGCAGGAAGCGAAGGACGATCTCTATTGCTCGGGCGTGCTGGGCGCCGAGTTCAGCGTGAAGATCAAGACAGACCACCCCGACAAGGGCGCGCCTTTGCTGGACATGCAGAAGAAGCTGGATTCAGCCGGGATCGCAAAGCTGAGAGCCGAAGGCGTCAGCAAGGGCGAGGACTGGGCTTACTACACTCTCGCCTTCGGCAAGAAAGCCGAAGGCGATTACGCAGCCAGCGCCCTGCGCATTCCGGTCGCGACCTGCGTGGAGCGCGCATCGAATCTGCCGCCGGGCGATTTGTACTGACGCCCTCCGCTATCTCTTCTCGGCGCCGGGTCGGGGGATGAACGTGATGTTGAAAAAGATCGGCAGGATCGCTCTCTGGGTGCTCGGCGCTGCGGGCGCCCTGCTGGTCGCGGTGATCCTTTACAACGCCTCATGGTTCGAACCTCCGCATGGCGCGAAGCGCGTCAACTTGCTGAGCCATCGCGGCGTGCATCAGGTTTTCGCGCGCGAGGGCGTCGGCAATGACACCTGCACGGCGGATCGCATTTATCCGCCAACCCATGATCTGATCGAGAACACCCTGCCATCGATGGAAGCCGCTTTCGCCGCCGGCGCCGATGTTGTCGAACTCGACATTCATCTGACGCCCGACAATGTATTCGCCGTCATGCACGATTGGACCGTCGACTGCCGCACCGATGGCAAGGGCGTGACGGAAGACCTCGGCATCGCTTATCTGAAATCGCTCGACATCGGTTATGGCTACACAGCCGATGGCGGAAAGACCTTCCCGCTGCGTGGAAAAGGCGTCGGCATGATGCCCACGCTGGAGGACGTGCTGACGCGCTTTCCGGACAAGGCTTTCCTGATCAACTTCAAGAGCCGGAGACCCGAGGAAGGCGATGCGCTTGCAGCCCTCATCAAGGCGCATCCGGAATGGCGCAATGCGATCTGGGCCAGCTATGGCGGCGCTGAACCGACCGACAGAAGCATCGCATTGATCGCGGGATTGAGGGGTTATTCCGGCCGCTCGATGATGAAGTGCCTCGTTGACTACGAACTCACCGGCTGGACAGGATTTGTACCGTCGTCATGCAGCAACACGATTGTCGTCGTGCCGTCCAATCTTGCCTGGGCGGTGTGGGGCTGGCCTCACAAATTCACCAAGCGCATGGAAGCGGCGGGCTCGTCCGTCATCCTGCTTGGGCCATTCTCGAGCGGCGATATTGGATCGACCGGAATCGATTCCATCGATCAGATCTCGGCGATACCGGACGGGTTTGCCGGGTATGTCTGGACCAACCGCATCGAACTGATCGGCCCCGAACTACGCAAGCAGGGACGCTAGCGCCGCAGCTCTGGCGGCCTGGGATCGCAGGCCAGAAGCGCAGGCGTCACGTCCGCAATCTTCCAGAATTCGTCGGCCTCGGTCGCAAAGCGCTCGCAGCGCGCGATGATCGGTTGGCTGATTTCAGGATCTGCAAGGGCGTCGGCTCCTTGCTTCAACGCGCTTTCATAGCCGTGAGCATAGAGAGCATCGACGAGCATGAGACGGCCATCCGCCGCGATCAGTTTCAGCGAGAGCGTCTCGCCCGCCATGAGCGCCGCCATCAGCTCGGGCAAGGGTTCGTCGCGCAGGTTCCGTGAAAAGAAGAACACCACCGCTTCCGGCGCCTTGCCGCCGCCATTCAC
>CALMWO010000285.1 GCA_937873805.1 uncultured Hyphomonadaceae bacterium | reverse complement strand
CCCAGTTGACCAGGGTCTGGGTTGCACCGTGTTCGCGCACCGTCACCGGAGCAACGTCGCGCAGCAGATCGCGCAAGGTCATCGACTGACCAGGCACGACTTCGCTGACCTCATAGAGCGACATGACCGTATCGCGTAACGCGCGCATATAGGCCTTGTTCGGCGCCTTTTCGTTCCAGCCCCGGCGCTTGAGATAGTCATCGACCAGATTGCGACCGTCGGGTTCCAGTTCCTGCGTAAGCAGATCTTCAAAGGCGCAGCCCCATAGCGGCCCTTGCCAGTGATCGCCAATTATCTCGAATATGGCGTCAGGCTCGAGTCCGGTCGCTTCGCTCGCCGGATCGAGATGCGCGGACAGCATTTCGGCCAATGCCTCATCCCATGGCGCGCGATCCGCATATTTCATCAGGCCGGAAAGATCGTGAGCCGATTTCGATCTGGACATTCAGATGGGCCTTTCCACGCCGAGGCGGCGCATTTCTCGATAGATGGTCGATCGGCCGATGCCGAGTTGTCGTGCTGCTTCTGTCGGCGAGATGCTCGCTTCGACCAGTTTGATGGCGGCATGTACCTTGGACATGTCGAGCGGCTGACGGCCGGGCAACTTGCCTTTGGCGCGCGCGGCGGCGATCCCATCCCTGGTTCGCTCGGAGATCAGTCTCCGCTCGAAATGGGCGATGGCCCCGAACACATGGAAGATGAGTTCGCCGGCGGCCGACGATGTGTCGATCTTTTCCTCAAGACTCAGGAGCGCGATGCCCTGGCCGCGTAGCGTCTCGACCGTGGTGAGCAATTCGGCGAGCGAGCGCCCAAGCCGATCGAGGCGGACCACCGCCAGCGTGTCGCCCTTGCGGGCATAGGCGATCAGTTCGGCCAGACCGGGCCGCTCCATGCTCTTGCCCGACATGACGTCGGTGAACACCTTGATCGCGCCGGCCTCCTCCAGACGCATGGTCTGTCCAGCCACGTCCTGATCGCCGGTGCTGACGCGGGCATAACCCAGAATATCGCCCATCCCGTGCGTCTCCCAAACGGTCGTTCTGTGGACGATCTGAAGGGCGATCGCTTCGCCCCATCCATATCCGTCCACATACTATGTCTCTTTACTCATGGCTGTCCATAGGCCCAGATGACCTTTTGTGGACGGGAATCGGAATGACGAAGCGTAAGCATCAACTCCTGACCGAGAGCGAACGCGATCAGATCCTCGCCATCCCGAGCGAGCGCGACCATCTAGCCCGGCTCTACACCTTCGAGCCTTCGGACATCGAGATCATCGGCGCACGACGGGAGCGACGGAACCAGTTGGGTGTCGCGCTGCAACTCGCGCTCTTGCGGCACCCGGGCATCACACTGGCGCAGTTGATACAGGACAAGGGAGCGATACCCCATGATCTCGCCGCCTTCGTCGCGGAACAACTTGGTCTACACGTAACCGACCTGGCCAACTATGCAGCGCGGGATCAGACGATGACGGACCATGCCCGCGAGCTGGCGATGCGAGCGGGCCTTCGTGGACCAACCCGCGCCGACATTCCCTTCATGATCGAAGCGGCCGCGAAAACGGCATGGGCGACCGACAAGGGGATGACGATAGCGATCGGCGTTGTCACCGCCCTTCGCGAGGCCCGGATTCTACTGCCGTCCATCTCCACCATCGAACGCGCCAGTAGTGCGGGACGCGCGCGTGCCCGCAAGCAGGCTGCCTACGCCCTGATCGCTGATCTTAGCGCCGAACAGGTCCACGCCCTCGACCAGGTCTTTGACGACGCCGGCGGCATGAGCCAACTCGCTTCGCTCAAGACCATTCCCGTTGCGGCCAGGCCCGATCACATCCGCCAGATTCTCGACCGCCTGCGGCAAGTGCGGAAGATCGGCATCTCCCCGGACGTGGCTGGCCGCATCCATGCCGACCGATTTCGGCAATATGTCAGGGAAGGCCGCGCTTCGCCTGCCTATATGATCGAGCGATATATTCCCTCCCGACGGCGCGCTACGCTGGTTGCGTTCCTGCTCGACCTCGAGGAACGACTGACCGATAACGCCTTGGAGATGGCGGACAAGCTGATCGGCAGCATCTTCACCCGCGCGAAGAACGCCCAGGCGCGCAGCTATGCCACCACGTCAAAGAATGTGGCGCGGCTGATGCTGATCTTTCGCAGGACAATCGACGCATTGACCGATGCGGTCGATACCGGCGAAGATCCAATGGAGGCCCTGGACGCATCGGTCGGGTGGAACACCCTCCTGAAGGCGAGGCCAGAAGTGGCGACAATCGCGGAAACCGCCAACCTTGATCCGCTGACGGTGGCGGCCGACCGCTATGCGACGTTGCGCAAGTTCGCCCCCGACCTGCTTGAGGCGCTCCAGTTCAGGGCCGGAAAGGGCAGTGCAAAAACGATCGCCGCCATCGAGATGCTGCGCGACCTCAACAGGTCGGGCAAACGCGATCTGCCTGCCGACGCTCCGATGCCCTTCCGCAAGGAATGGCGGAAAATCGTCGTGGGCGATGACGGCAAGATCAACCGGCGTCTCTGGGAAATCGCGACGATCGCGCATCTGCGCAACAAGCTGCGTTCCGGGGATGTCTGGGTGGAGCGATCGGCAGGATACCGCCGGTTCGACAGCTACCTGCTCAGCGAACCCCAGGCGAAGCCGATCGTGTCGGCTCTCGGTCTGCCACCCACAGCCGGCGAATGGCTCGAACAGCGGGGCCGCGAACTTGACTGGCGGCTTAAGAAATTTGCCCAGCGCCTGAAGCGCGACGCTCTGGAGGGTGTGCGATATCGCGACGACCGCCTCCAGATATCCCCCGTTCGCACGATCGCGACGCCCGACGCCGAAGCGCTGGCCGACCGGCTCGATGCCATGATGCCACGCATCCGCATCACCGAGCTACTGCATGAGGTGGCGCAGGAAACCGGCTTTCTTGCGGCGTTCACCAACCTGCGTACCGGCGAGCCGTGTCCCAATGAAAACGCGCTGCTCGCCACGATCCTCGCCGATGCGACCAATCTCGGCCTGTCGCGCATGGCGGCGGCGAGTCAGGGCGTCACGCGCGATCAGCTCCTCTGGACCCATGACGCCTATATCCGCGACGACAGCTACCGCGCGGCGCTGGCCCTCCTCATCAACGCGCACCACCGCCTGCCATTCTCACGAGTATGGGGCGACGGCACCACGTCCAGTTCCGATGGCCAGTTCTTCAGGGCCGCGAAGCGCGGCGCGTCGGGCGGCGATATCAACGCCCGCTATGGCGTCGATCATGGCTTCAGCTTCTACACCCATAATTCTGATCAGCGCGCGCCCTACCACGTCAAAGTGATCTCGGCCGCGACGCATGAGGCGCCCTATGTCCTCGACGGCCTCACCAGCCACGGCACCGATCTCAGGATCGTCGAGCATTACACCGACACCGGCGGGGCGACCGATCATGTCTTCGCCCTGTGCGCGATGCTGGGATTTCGCTTCTGCCCGCGCCTGCGCGACTTCCCCGACAGGCGGCTCGCGCCGATCGCGCCGGTCACGGCCTATCCGTCCATCACCCCGCTGTTGGGCAAGCGTATCCGCACCGACATCATCGGTGAGCAATGGGAAGACGTGCTGCGCCTCGTAGGGTCGATCAAGGCCGGCCATGTCGCGCCATCGGTCATGCTGCGAAAGCTCGCTGCCTACGAACGGCAGAACCAGCTCGATGTCGCGCTACAGGAAATCGGCAAGATCGAGCGGACGCTGTTCATGCTGGACTGGCTAGAAAATCCCGATCTGCGCCGGCGATGCCATGCCGGTCTCAACAACAGCGAGCAGCGCCATGCCCTGACGCAGGCGATCTACACATTCCGCCAGGGCCGCATCATCGACCGCAGCCACGAGGCGCAGCAATATCGGGCGTCCGGCCTCAATCTGCTCGTCGCCGCGATCGTCTATTGGAACACGATCTACATGGATGCCGCCGCCCAGCATCTACGATCAACATCGGTCGCGGTGCCTGATGATCTACTCGCCCATACGTCCCCAGTAGGTTGGGAGCATATTGCTTTCTCGGGCGATTTCCTCTGGGATCGAGCAGCCGCTTCCGCTGGCCGCAAGGCCCTCAATCTGCCGCCGGATAGCCGCGCCGCCTAAGCGTTCGCTGATTGTTCGCCCTTAGCGTTGTTTAGCGTACCATCCACGCTATGCCCTC
>CALMWO010000284.1 GCA_937873805.1 uncultured Hyphomonadaceae bacterium | reverse complement strand
CCCCGGTCCGGGAGGCCGCTGAATCTGGCGGGCGCTATCCTCCAGGGTTTGTGGCCAGGGCGTTGGATTTGCGGGCGAAGAATTTTCGCCGTCCTACGAATTGGGAACCGCTCCATCCCCCAATCTTGGGCATTTGTGAGCAAGCCCTCTCCACCGCATCCCCCGCGCAGGCGGGGGTCCAGTCGGTGCGCTTCGCGCTCTTTGTAGGTGGGACTGGATCCCCGCCTTCGCGGGGAACGCGTGAACGAAGTTCACGCTTCCAGATACGGCTACACCAACAGGTCATTCTCGGGCTTGTCCCGAGAATCTCGGTTGGATCAGTGAAGGGACTGCCGGCTATCCCGCACACACCGAACCGGGATTCTCGGGACAAGCCCGAGAATGACCTCGCTTGGGGCTAGGCGGTGGCGTGGTGCATCAAGATGCACCCTACGGGCTTTGCCTTACCTCGCCCGGACCGCCACGTAGGTTACTTCGCCTTCGCCCCAGACCTGCAGCAGCACTGGCTTGTTGGCGCGTTTGGCGGCTTCGGCGGCGGCGATGGCTTGTTCGGGCGACGAGATCGGCTGGAAGTGGACTTCCGTGACGACCGAGCCGATCGGGAGTTTGCCGAGGGCGTCGGAGCCGGTTTCGATCGACTGGACGATGACGCCGCGGACCGAGGCGGGAATGCCGCGACGCCGGCGATCCGTGTCTTCGATCGCCTTGAACTTGATGCCGAGGACGTTGGTGAGTTCCTTGGCGACATCGCGCTCGGCGGGCTTGGCGGCGGCGGCGGTTGCGCCGGAGAGTTTCACGGTGGCCGCGCCCTGCTTGCCATTGCGGATGTAGCGGACCGAGACCTGCGCGCCGACCTGCGTCACGCCCATGATGCGGAAGAGATCGCGGCTTTCCTTGATGGTCTGGTTGTTGAGCGTGGTGATCAGGTCGCCGACCTTGATGCCGGCGGCTTCGGCCGCGCCGCCCTTGGACACTGACGTGACGATGGCGCCCGAGGGGCTCTTGAGGCCGTAGGCTTCGGCGAGGGGCTGGTCGACCGAGCGGGCGGTGATGCCCATCGTGCCGCGATTGGTCTGGCCGCTCTTGCGCAGCTGCTCGATCACGACCTTGGCGAAGTTGGCGGGAACGGAAAAGCCGACGCCGACCGAGCCGCCGGCTTCGCCGGGCGAGATGATGGCGGTGTTGATGCCGACGACTTCGCCGCGCAGGTTGAACAGCGGGCCGCCGGAGTTTCCCTTGTTGATGGCGGCGTCGGTCTGGATGAAGTCGTCATAGGAGCCCGCGCTGATATCGCGGTTGCGGGCGGAGATGATGCCGGCGGTGACCGTGCCGCCGAGGCCGAACGGGTTGCCGATGGCGACGACCCACTGGCCGACATCAGCCGTATCCGAGTTGGCCCATGGAACAGGCGTGAGGGCGGAACGGGCTTCGACTTTCAGGAGGGCGAGGTCGACATCCTCGTCCTTGCCGATGAGCTTGGCGGGGAGGACCGTGCCGTCCGACAGGTTCACGTCGATCTCGTCGGCGCCGTCGATGACGTGGTTGTTGGTGACGACATAGCCCGAAGCGTCGATGATGAAGCCGGAGCCGAGCGAGGACTGGCGGCGCAGGCCACCCTGCCCGCGGCCGAGCAGGTCATTGAACTCGTTCAGCGGCGAGTTGGGGCCGAAAGCCGGGAGGCCATCGCCGCGCGCGACGGTCTGGCGCGTCGAGATGTTCACGACGGAGGGCATCAGGCGTTTGGCCAGCGCGGAGAAATCCTCGCCCGCGAAACCGGGGCGGTTGATGGCCTGCTGCTGGGTGGCGGGCTGGGCGATTGCCGGGGCTGGCGCTTCGATGTTCAGCAGCGGCGCGGCGAAGAAGGCGCCGGCGATGGCGGCGATCCCGAGGACGGGCAGCGCGAGACGCGCAACGAGAGACCGCTTCGAAGCCTTGGGAGCAGTAGGCTGGGCCGTCATAAGCGTAGAACTCCAGTGCCGGGGCCCGTTGGAGGGCAATTTCGCTGCGAACACTGGCCTCAAAGCGCGGCGTCCGCAAGGCGACCGGCCGGATGGCGCGATCGCCTTTTGGCGAAACTAGGCCTGCAATTGCGGAGCAATGATGACGCCACAGCCTATCACGAGGCTGTGTGACCGGCGTGGGCGGGGCGGCAGGCGGCGGAGAACCCGGAAACCTAGGCCGACCGGACCTGTGCGGACGAGCTTTCGAGGCCGAGAACCTGATGCATCTTGGCGATCAGTTCGCGCTGGTCGACCGGCTTGGAGACATAGTCGGTCATGCCGAGGGCGAGATATTTCTCGCGGTCGCCGCTCATGGCGTCGGCGGTCAGGGCGATGACGGGCAGGTTCAGCCATCTGTCAGTGGCGCGGATGCGGCGGATGGTTTCCTTGCCGTCCATGACAGGCATGTGGACGTCGAGCAGGACGATGTCGAAATCGTCCTGGGCAAGTTTGTCGAGCGCTTCCTTGCCGTTGGTCGCCTCGAAAATCTCGCAGGCCTGATTGGCGAGGAACAGCTTGATGACCTGACGGTTGATCGCATTGTCGTCGGTGAGCAACACGCGCAGGCCGCGCAGCGTGCGGTTTGCCGGATCAATGGTTTTGGCGGTGGTGGCGGTCGCCGAAACAGCCGCGGCTGCCTGGGCCTTGAAGGTGAGGCGGAATGTCGAGCCACGGCCGACTTCGCTGATCACCGTGATGTCGCCGCCCATCATGCGGGCGAGCTGACGCGAGATGGCGAGGCCGAGGCCCGAGCC
>CALMWO010000283.1 GCA_937873805.1 uncultured Hyphomonadaceae bacterium | reverse complement strand
AGGATGCCCCCCGCGCGCGCTGCCATTTCCTGCTGTATGGCGCGCTCGCGCGCCTGCTCGGCCCGCTGTTGGGCTGGTGTGAGCTGGCGCTGTTGGGATTGCTGGCCGTTGGGCGGGGCTTGTGCTTCCGTTCCCTCCGCACCATCTGCGGGCAAACTCGCCATACCCGGCGCGGATAGATCGGGGCGGCCGTCGCCATAATTCTGCGGCAACCCGTCCAAAACCGGCTTTGCCGTCTGGATGGCGCTTTCCTGTTCCTCCTTTTCGGCGTGCCCGCCCTTTGGGATAACGAAGGCATAGACGATGCCGATAGCGAACATGGCAACGAAGGCGCTGACAATGCCGATGATGACGCTACGCTTGTAGCGCGTGACGCCGGGGCGGTTCGTCTCTAGCCCGGATTATTCACCAGCGTTGGTCTGAAGGGTTGGCGGGAGTGGTGTAAGGCTCTGATCTGAATTAGGAACTGGGTGTCTAATCCTAACCGACTTCAGGGACAGAAAATGCCACAGACCACACCCGCCGGATGCGATGATAGCGCGGCTGTATTTTCGTATCCAGCGGTTGGCGGCAAGAAGGTCACAGCTGCGTTTGACGGCGGCAGGCTGACCTCGGATGGCGGTGTGCTGCTGCTGGCTCAGGCCGAGCGCATGATGGGCATCTGCCAGCAGCTTGCGGCATGTATTGCGGACCCGCGCGATCCTGCGCGGGTGGTCCATCGACTTGAGGATATCTTCCTTGCCCGTGTGCTGGCGATCGCGTGCGGCTATGAGGATGCCGATGATCTCGACGCTCTGCGCGATGATCCGGGCTTCCGCCTGGCGCTGGGCAAGCTGCCGGGATCGGGCGCGGGACTTGCCAGCCAACCGACGATGAGCCGCTGGGAGAATGCGCCGAGCACGCGCGAGCTGGCCAAGATGCTGGCGGCCATGATCGACATCTACTGTGCCAGCTATCCCGCTGCTCCGGCAGCCGTGACGCTGGACATCGATGATACCTGCGACGTCGTGCATGGCTATCAGCAGCTCTCCTTCTGGAACGGCCATCATGGGGAGCGCTGCTTCCTGCCGATCCATGTCTACGATACGGCCACGGGCCGACCGGTGGCGATGCTACTGCGTACCGGCAAGACACCCTCGGGCAAGGAGGCTGCGGGCCATATCCGGCGTCTGGTGCGCCATATCCGCCGCCACTGGCCCGATACCCGCATCACCATCCGCGGCGACGGGCACTATGGGCGGCCCGAGGTCATGGCCTTCTGCGAGGCTGCCGGTGTCGATTACGTGCTCGGTCTGCCGACCAACGCCGCGCTGCGCGCCGATCCCGTCATCGTCACGGCTGCCGATGCCTGCGCGGTCCGCCGCGCGGAGGAAGGTCGGGTGGTCCTGCGCAGCTATGCCGAGACCCGCTACGGCGCGAAGAGCTGGAGCTGCCAGCGCCGTGTCGTCGCCCGGATCGAGGCCAGCACGCTGGGCATGGACATCCGTTATGTGGTCACTTCCCTGACCAAGGGATCGGCTGAATACATCTATGACACGCTCTACTGCGCGCGCGGGCAGGCCGAAAACCTGATCAAGCTGCACAAGACGCAGCTGGCCAGCGATCGCACATCGTGCCGCTCGGCCAATGCCAATCAGATGCGCCTGATCCTGCACACTGCTGCCTACTGGCTGTTGTGGCGCGTTCAGCAGGCGATGCCGAAGACCGCCGCTCTGGCAAAAGCCGAGTTTACGACCCTGCGCCTGCGGCTGCTCAAGGTTGCTGCCCGCGTCATGGAAAGCGCCACCCGCATCCGCGTTGCGCTCGCATCGGCCTGTCCGGATGCCGATCTGCTGCGTGCCATCGTTCTCGCGCTCAAGCCTGCGCCGACGTAGCGGGCGCGGCAGTGCCGCAGAAACCCCGAGCCCACTCCTTCAACCAGAAAAGCCCATCGATCACAGCGCGGTGAAACAGACGCCAGCGGTGCCGCACGCCCGCTCTACGCCGCCGCACGCAGCAGTGGCGTCAAGCTCGCGCCGAGAGGCGCCCAACCGCATCGCCGTGAATAAGAGAGGTTAGCTTCTCGGTGGATTCCGTATGCGCCTTGACCATCATGTCGGCGAATTTCTTGACCGAGGCCGAAGACGATTTGGACAGCGCCAGCTTGCTGCTCTCAACCTCGAACATATCGCTGGCGGCGGCCGCGTTGGCAAAGGTCTGGGCGGGGCTCGTCATCGGCATGGTGGATGCGGCGCTGTTGCCCATGCCTTCCATGGTGCCGTTCATCGTCGACATGTTGTTGATGGCGACATCGTCGGTCTTCTTGCCGCACCCGCCGAGCGTGA
>CALMWO010000282.1 GCA_937873805.1 uncultured Hyphomonadaceae bacterium | reverse complement strand
AAAACGACGTCCGACGCCTAGATCGCTTCGATCACCACGACGAACACGATAACTGCAACGAAGGTCAGGATCATCATGTTGACGAGCATGCGGATCATGCCGCGCTCTCCCTCGTCCTTGACCCGCAAGATGTCACACACCGCGTTCGAAGGCCCCATCAGCAGGCGCAGCATGTCGACCTCCTTCGCCTCCCGCCCGGACACGCCGAGCGCGCTTTGTCGCTGCAAGAGATATTGCGCGAACGCGGCTCATAAGCAATATATAAAATACTTCTTTTAGGAGCGACAAAGTGCGCCTCAATCTCCAGTCCGATTATGCCTTGCGCCTCCTGATGCATCTCGCCGCCAGCGACGGTGAATTGATCACGATCAAACAGGTCGCCGAGCGTTTCCACATTTCACAGAACCACCTGACGAAAGTCGCATACCTGCTCGGCCGCGAAGGCTTCATCGAAACCGTGCGTGGCCGGTCGGGCGGCCTCAGGCTCGCGCGCAAACCCGCAGCGATTCCCATCGGAGAAGTCGTCCGCTACATGGAAGACCTCGCACTGGTCGAATGCTTTCCCGGCGGCGCAGCCGGCTGCTTCATCGCGCCCGCCTGCCGGTTGAAGGGCGTGCTGCGTGAAGCGCTGGACGCTTTCCTCTCCGTTCTTGATCGCTACACGATAGGTGACCTGACAGCGAACAATGCCAAGCTTCGCAGCCTGCTCAACAGCGAGGCCGCCTGATGAGCGACGCCGTCATCAGCGCACACCAGCGCCGCGCAGAAATTCAGGCCCGCGCTGCAGCAATGGGTATCGACGAAGGCTACATTTCGTATCTCGTGGACACGTTCTATTCCCGCATCCGCGCCCACGAAACCCTCGGCCCGATCTTCGATGACGCCATCGGCGACCACTGGGACCAGCACCTGCCGCGCATGAAAAGCTTCTGGGCATCCGTCGCGCTCAATGCCGGTACATATTCCGGCCAGCCTGTCCCTGCTCACCAGAAGCTGAACACGGTTGAACCCACGCATTTCGGCATCTGGCTGGCGCTGTTCCGCCAGACGCTGGAAGACACCGCCCCCTCACGCGAAGCCGTCCCCTATTTCATGGAGCGCGCCGAGCGGATTGCCGAAAGCCTGAAGCTCGCCATGTTCGGCTTTCCCGGCCTGCCAAGGAAGCGGCCATGAATGACACGTCGTCCCGACCGCAACCCTACCGCTCGACACCGGTCTTCGATGAAACGACGCTGCCCGCGGCCCTGCGCCGCGAGCATCGTACCAAGCAAGGCGTGTGGGGCGTGATACGCATGCTGGAAGGTCAGCTGAAGCTGGTTGTCCTCGATCCGCCAGGAGAAGCGGTTCTAACGACGGACGCGCCCGGCCTATTGTTGCCGGACCAGCCGCACTTCGTCGAACCCGTCGGTCGCATGCGCATGCAGGTCGACTTCTACGACCGACCGCCAGAGTTCTGAAGCACGCCTACCCAGCGCCCTTGTTCAACAGCGCGTCGATCTCGCCAGCGTGCGGCATCGCCTTGGTGAACTCGAACGTTCCCGGTCCAGCCATCTCCTTTGCCGCGCCGATCATCGCGCTCATGGCGACCGCGTGCATCATGCCGCCGGTGGAGATGCGCTTCACGCCGAGCGCGCCGACCTGCTCGACTGTCAGCGCCTCCTTGCGCGGGCCGCGCACGATATTGAGCGGCCGGTCGATCGAGCGGCACACTTCGCGCACCTCGTCAGACGTATTGAGCCCCGGCGCGAACAGCACATCAGCGCCCGCTTCCTGATAAGCCTGCAGGCGCCGAATGGTATCGCCAAGATCGGCGCGACCGTGCAGATAGTTCTCCGCCCGCGCACACAGCATGAATTTGAACGGCAGCTTCCGCGCCGCCTCCGCCGCCGCTCGCACGCGCTCTGCCGCCTTCTCGAGGGAATGGATCGGATCGTCGCGGTCGCCGGTGAAATCCTCGATCGATCCTCCCACCAGCCCCGCCTCCGCGCCCTGCCTTATCGTTTCCGCGCAATCTTCGGGGCTTGGACCAAAGCCATCCTCAAGATCGGCCGCGAGCGGCACGTCCACCATCGGCGCCATGGCGCGGATGTGCGCCATCACATGCTCGCGCCCCGCATTGTAGTCGGAAAAGCCGATCGATCGCGCATAGCCCGCACTCGTCGTAGTCAGCGCCTTGAACCCCAGCCCTGCAAGCATGCGCGCCGATCCCGGGTCCCACGGGTTCGGGATCACGAACACGCCCGGCGCCTTGTGCAGCGCCTCGAACGCGGCGGCCTTCTCGGCTTGTGACTTGGCCATGGGGAGCGCTCCTCTTGTTTCGTTGCGTCCACTTTAACGGCGCCACCCGCCAGAGCACGACGAATTTTCGTCGCCGCTCCCGTCATACCAACCGTACGCCGCTTTACGCGGCCGTCAGCGAAGCGCATCAAACTGACAATCGTGGGAGGATTTCATGCGCGCTCTTGTCTTGACGGCCCTCATGGCCGCTGCCGCTCCGGCTGCGCTGGCGCAGAATGTCTACGTCACCGCCGACCGTATGCTGGACGTCACAACCGGCCGGATGATTGTCGAGCCCGCCATCATCATCCAGGACGGCGTCATCACCCAGGTCGGCACGCGCGACAGACTTCAGGCTCCTTCAGCCGCCGAAGTGATCGAGCTCCCCGGCGTCACCCTTCTCCCCGGCCTGATCGACATGCACACGCATCTCGACAGCGACCCCGAAGCGGGAGGCTTCACCGGCCTGCAATTCACCGACGCCTACTGGACCGTGGTCTCCGTCCCCAACGCAAAGAAGACGCTCGAGGCCGGCTTCACCACCGTCCGCAATGTCGGCTCCGGCAACTGGACCGACATTGCGCTCAAGCAAGCGATCGAAGGCGGCAAGATTGATGGCCCCCGCATCGTCCCCGCCGGTTACTCCTTCGGCGCCACCGGCGGCCATTGCGACGCCACCGGCCTGCCGCCCTCCTTCGAAGCCAAGAACCCTTTCAACTCGGATAGTCCCGACGAAGGTCGCAAGCGCGTCCGCGAAATCCGCAAATACGGCGCGGAGGTCATCAAGATCTGCGCAACCGGCGGCGTCTTCTCGTACAATACCGAGGTCGGCCAGCAGCAGGGTCAGCTCGTCGACGGCCGCACGGCCGACGCCCCTCTCGTGCGCACCGCCCGTCGCCTCGACGTGCCGCACACGCCGGTCTGGTTCATGCGCCAGGCCGGGCGGTCGCTGCCGGAGTACCGGGCGGTCCGCGAGGGCACCGCGATGCTCGA
>CALMWO010000281.1 GCA_937873805.1 uncultured Hyphomonadaceae bacterium | reverse complement strand
AATGGAGCGGCGACCGCATTCTGAAAGAGCAGTTCTACTATGACCCCGCGCAGATCAGGTAAGCATCCTCGAGCCTACTTGATCGCCACCATCGCCGCGCCGCCCGCCAGCAATGCAAGCCCCGCGGCGCGCTTCAGGTCAATCTGATAGACTGGCGCGCCGAACAGGCCGAACTGGTCGATCAGCGTCGACATGATCAGCTGAGCGACGACGACGCAGATCACCATGTTGCCGACGCCGAATTTTGGCGCGAGGAACGTTGCGGTCAGCGCGTAGAACGCCATCGCCATCCCGCCAAACCAGGCATAGGGCGGCACCGCAGCGAAGAGATTGCCGCCTGGCATAGCCGGCCGGAACAGCGCAAAGACGACGCCAACGGCCACGAATGACATACCAACCGCGATCAGCGATGCATGTAGCGGGCTCTGCAACGTTCGCCCCAGCGACCCCTGCAATGCAGCCATGACCGGGATCAGCGCCCCCGCCAGCGCAGCCCATCCGGCATAGAGCAAAACGGTGTTGGTGTTCATCGGCGCGTCTCCACTGATAGCATCAGATGACGCTCGTCATGCGAAGACGCAAGCATTTGGATCGAGTAGCTACGCTAATCTGGGCCGGCAGTAATGCGCAGACCTAGTAGCCCTGCCCCACGCCGCCATCGAGCGCCGGATCGCTGGCAACTTTCACTTCCCGGGTATTCTTGGTGACCGTCTGAGGTGTCGCCGGTTCACAGATCGTCTTCTTCACCGACATGCTGACCAGCTTCACGCCGGGTCCGTACTTGCCAAGGAGCGAGCGCTCGTTGCCACTGCGCTCCGGGGCCTGCGGGCGGCATTGCAGAACGCCGCCGCGCGCGTGATGCAACGCTTCGCCTTTGCCGCAGGAGAATGTTTCGCCTGCGTCGAAGTTTGCCTTGCCATCGATCATCTCGCCGAGCGTCACCTGCATGCGTGTGTCAGCCGCGCAACGATAGAGTTCGCCAGTGTAGTCGCCGAACACCGAAAGCTCGTCATCAACACGCGAAGCGAGATGCATGGCGTTGCGATCATCAACGCAGAGCGCCTGAACGGGCTTCGTCTGGAATTCCTCGACAACCTTCTCGATGCAGTATTGTTGCCCGCCCACGATCGCTTCATCGACCAGCCTGGCATCGAAACCGTCGTCTACAACGAGGCCGTTGATCGTGCTCGGCTCAACGCCCGGGTTGGAATAGTAACCGCCACCGCCGCCAAAAAAGCTTCCGCCGGCCGATGCGCCCGCCGATCCGCCGCCAGAGACGACAACGCCTGATGAAAGTGTGGTCGAGACGCCGGCAGCGGCAACCACCGTCGAGGTCGCGCCAACATTCACATTTGCCGTGGCGACGTTCACGCCGGGGACGTTCACGATGAGATTGCGGGGGGCCTGGCAGCAGTTGCTGGCGGGAGGAGGTGGCGGCGGAGGCGATGGCGGCGCGCACGTGATGCACTGCTGGCTCATCGCCGTCAGCGCAAACGTGGCCGCGAAAGTCGCAATGCCGGCGCCTGCCAGCATGTGTCGCCATGAAACGTTCATGTCGGATCTCCTCGAGGCCTCGCGTGCAGGGATGCAAACGGCAGACCTTTTTCTCCCCGTACGGGGGAAAACGCTCAGTTTCGGGTCGCGATTCTCGCGGCGCGCGTCATGGCCCGGGCATTGCGACTTCCCCCACGACGTTGGGGGACTTCGATCAGCGTAGAGTTTGGCGAACATTCCTATGGAAGAGCTTAAGGCACATCCGAATACGCAGGCCGTCCTGGACGCCTGGCGTCGTCTGTCGGAAGGGGTGAATGCCCCCGAAGGACCGACCACGGACGACTATCCCGGCCTCGTCGGCCGCCTGTTCGTCCTCAACCATGTGGCGGACCGGGACTATTCCTTCCGCCGCGTCGGTTATGCGCTCGAACAACTGTTCGGCCGTCAGCTGGTCGAGCACAATTTCCTGTCGATCTGGAGTGAATCCGATCGCCGCCTCGTTAACGCCGCGCTGATCGCCGCCGCCGTGGACCGCGGCCCGACCCTCATCCGCGCACGTGGCGAAACCCTTGTCGGCAAGCGTGTTGATCTCGAATTCGCGCTCGCTCCGCTGTTCGGACGTACCGGCGCCGCGACCCGCTTCCTCGGCCTCTGCCAGACGATGACGCCGGAAGAAACGCTGGCCGGCCGGCCGCTTCGCCGCCTGCAAGCCCTGGCGATCTACCCACCTGCCCCGACGCTTCATCCGGCCATGCGGATCGTCAGCTCAAGATGACCAGGAAACCGCCGCCGCCCTACTGCCTTTCGCGCCAGCACCCGGAGCTGGCCAAGCGCAGTCAGGCGCCGCGCGATCCCATCGACGCCCGCCGGGAAACACCCCCGTCCGTCAAGCCGGACGACGCGCAAAACCCATTTCGCAAGGGCTTGTAAACCATTGTTCCGTTAACCTTGGCCGCTGGGGAGGACCCTCTCTCCGCGTCTTGAGGGCAACCTATGCAATTGGCGCCGGCCGCAGCAAAACCGTCGCTCCGGCGCATGGAAGCGCAGGACCGCAGAAAGTTCCGCCGTGTTAGCTGGGCCGTGCGCGTGCGCGGCCTCACCGGCGACGGCGAAGAATTCACCTGCACGACCGTGGACGTGTGCGCGGGCGGCCTTCGCATCAATCTCGCGCGTCCGCTTGCGCAGGGCGAAAATCTCGTTCTCTACATTGATGATATCGGGCGCGTCGAAGGCGTCGTCACGCGTGTGCTCAACGAAATCGGCTACGCCGTGGCGTTCAACGTTCCGCCGCGCAAGCGCGACAAGATCGCTGACCAACTCACCTGGCTCATCAACAAGGACCGCCTCGGCCTGATCGACGAGCGCGAGGCCGAGCGCCGCACGGCTGGCGGGCAAGTGATCGCGATCTACAACAAAACCTCCGTTGCCTGCGCTGTGGTCGATGTGTCGATCTTCGGCGTCGCCCTTCGCACGCCCGCCCCGCGCCCGATGATCGGAGACCGCGTCCAGATCGGCGAGCGTGCCGGCACTTGCGTCCGCTACATCGAAGGCGGCTTCGCGGTGGATTTCCGTACCCTGCATGGGACGGATATCGGCTAGCTATTCATAGCCGCTGTCTTCAAGCATGGCTGCGTAGCGATGCACCATGTTCCTGACGTTCATCAGGTGCGAGAGATCGCCCGTCTTCATGGCATAGGCCGCGAAGCGCACGGGGCTGGCCCAGTAATACATCTCCGCCTGATCAGCCATGCGCGGCCACGTCCTGCCACCTGCCCGCTCATAGCGGCGAATAAGATCCTCCAGCGCCTCGCGCCCAGCAGACGCAAAGTAGAGGGAAAAATCGACTGCAGGATCGGTGACTTCCGCACCTGACCAGTCGTCGATCCCGATCAGCTTGTAGTCGGCATCGACGAACAGGTGCGGGTGATAGATATCGCCATTCACCAGCGCGACATGACCCGGCCAAAAATCGTCGCCATCGATCCATTTCTGCCAGAGGCCCCAGAGCTTCTCCGGCACAGGCGCAAGCGTGTTGCACTCGTCCATGCGCAGCCTCATCCGGCTGCGTATGTCTCCAGCCATCACTGCTGGGATACCAGTGGCAGCCGCCGCGCCAGCATCGAGGCTGTGCAACTTCACCATCACCGTGGCGAGGCTTTCGACAAAAGTCTCCGGCACGCGATCCTGCGGCAGGCGCCAGATCAGCTCACCCATCAGCGGATCGATCTCGGCTGCCGGCACGCCCGGCAGCACGCGATAGGCAATCAGCTTGTCCGTATGAACCTGCCAGTCCGGCAGAACGATGGGGATCTTGCCGCGCACGAAGGCCAGCACGATCGCTTCCTGCCGCCCGGCAAGCTGCACATCGCCGCGACGCGGGGCGCGCAGCATCCAGTAGGCGCCGGATGCATCGCGCGCCATCGCGCCGAAATACTCGGCGTCCGCGCCGCCCACGCGCAGCATCGAGGCATCCTTGTCGAGCTCGATGCCGTGCGCAGCGGCAAGTTTGGTAAAGTCAGGTGCAGACGTCATGGCGAGACTCCACTAACCCCAGCCGGCAAACGGCACAGCACTAGGCCTCGTTCTTCCACACCGGCTTGCGCTTTTCAGCGAAGGCCTTCGGCCCTTCCTTGTGGTCAGCTGACGCGAGCAGTTTGGCGATGCCCGGAACCTTGTGGTCGAACGCAGTCTTGAGGTCCGACGTCTTCAGGCCGGTCAGCACTGTTTCCTTGGTCGCCTTGATAGCCATCGGGGAGCATTCCATGATCAGACCGGCCCAGCGCTTGGCCTCTTCCAGCGCCTTGCCCTGCGGCACCACGTCGGTGACGAAGCCGATCTCCTTGCCCTCTGCCGCACCGACCACGCGGCCGGTCAGCATCATGCCCATGGCCTTCTTGAGCGGCACTTCACGCGGCAGGCGGTGCATGCCTGACGCCAGCGCAGCAAAGCCAACCTTGGGTTCCGGCAGCGCGAACTTGGCATTCTCCGCCGCGATGATGATGTCTGTCGCCAGCGCGATCTCGAAGCCGCCGCCCATGGCAAAGCCGTTCACCGCGGCGATGACGGGCTTGTAGAGGTCATAACGCGAGGTCAGGCCGCCGAATCCCGAGGCCGGCATCGGCACGGGTGATTTCTGGCCCGAGGCCGCGAATTTCAGGTCGTTGCCAGCCGAGAAGGCTTTTTCCCCTGCCCCGGTAACGATTGCGACCCAGAG
>CALMWO010000280.1 GCA_937873805.1 uncultured Hyphomonadaceae bacterium | reverse complement strand
CGTCTTGCCTGCCATCAGCCACTTGCTGCTGCGGGGACGCCACAAGCATCATGTCGCGGGTGACTACGGCGACGTCGACACGTTCGGTGCGGAGTTGCCGGTCAAATGAAAATGGTGGCCGGCCGTGTCAGCGCGATGTGTCGGCCACTCATTTTTTGAGGGCCGCTGGGCCGGGATTTCCAGCGCTTCGCCTCGAGATAATTGAAGGATAGTTGGCATGACGGAAAAAGCGCAGTTCGATATTCCGCTCGTCTTGCCCGGGGTGGCAGATGCCGCGGATGCCTGCGTCGAACGTATTATCGGCCGACTGAGACCGCGCGCTGGCGTCGATGAAGTCCACGTCGTCCCTGCAACAGTCGATCAACCAGCGAAGCTGTGTATCCATTATGATCCCGACGCACTCTCGCTTTCGACCGTCCGGGCCGAAGTCAGTGCCGCCGGAGCCGAGATCGCGAGCCAGTATGGGCACATAATCTGGCAAATTGCTGGGCTCCATGCCCGGCGGGCTCGAACGATCGGCGATCGGCTTGCGCAACTCCCGGGAGTTCTCGAGGTCAATGTCAATCCGGCTGGACTGGTCCGTATCGAATTTGAGCGGGCAGCAATTACCGAAGGCATTCTCGCAAATGCGCTCACGGGAATGGGTGCCGCGCCAAGTGAGCTACGGGCCGAACCGGCCCACGTCCCTGAGGAGAAAGCAGAGGGCGAGGAGGGCCACGACCACGATCACGGGGGGCCGTTCGGAGCCAACACGGAACTGATTTTCGCGCTGGCTTGCGGCGCGCTGCTGGCGGCCGGATTTGCAGTCAGCAAGCTTTGGGACGCTACGCCTGTCTGGTTCCCTCTCGCGTGCTACGTTGCAGCATATGGGTTCGGTGGTTTCTTCACGGTTCGTGAGGCAATCGACAACCTCCGGCTCAGACGTTTCGAGATCGATACACTGATGCTTGTGGCGGCGGCGGGCGCCGCCGCGCTGGGCGCCTGGGCCGAGGGTGCGCTCTTGCTATTCCTGTTCAGCCTTGGCCATGCACTTGAACACTACGCGCTGGGCCGGGCGAGGCGGGCCATCGAAGCACTTGCCGAACTCGCGCCGCGAACTGCGCTGGTGCGCAGGGCTGATGAGAGCACCGCGGAGATCGGTGTCGAGGAACTGGTGGTCGGCGATGTCGTGATCGTCAAGCCCGACGAGCGGATCGCAGCAGACGGCTTCGTCATCAAGGGTGATAGCGCGGTCAATCAGGCGCCGGTGACCGGTGAGAGCATTCCAGTCGACAAGCGCGCGGTTTCCGATCCCGCTCAGGCCCGCGCCAATTCGGACCGGCTCGATGCCGCATCACGTGTCTTCGCCGGTACGATCAACGGCAGCGGGCTGATCGAAATCGAAGTGATCCGGCTAGCGAGCGACAGTACGCTCGCCAAGGTCGTCCGCATGGTCAGCGAAGCCGAGACGCAAAAATCGCCCACCCAGCGCTTCACCGACCGGTTCGAACGCGTATTCGTGCCGGCAGTGCTCGGCCTCGCCACGTTGTTGCTCTTCGCCTGGGTCGTTGTCGACGAACCCTTCCGCGATAGTTTCTATCGCGCCATGGCTGTGCTCGTTGCTGCGAGCCCATGCGCGCTTGCAATCGCAACACCCAGCGCCGTGCTTTCCGGTGTAGCCCGTGCTGCTAGAGGCGGGGTCCTGATCAAGGGCGGCGCACCGCTTGAATTGCTGGGCTCGCTGGATGCCATAGCCTTCGACAAGACTGGGACGCTGACCAGCGGTGAGCCACGTATCCGTGAAATCATTCCCGCGTCAGGCGAGTCGAAAGAGGAATTGATGGCGACCGCCGTCGCAGTCGAAAGCCTGAGCGACCATCCGTTGGCGCAGGCCACCGCACGGGATGGCAAGTCGCACATCGGTGACCTCGCTGTGCCCTCCGCCAGTCAGCTCAAAAGCCTGACGGGACGCGGTGTATCGGCTGTGGTCGATGGTGAGCAGATTCTCATTGGCAAGGCCGAAATGTTTGGCGCTGAAGGTGTCGCACCGCTTTCGCAATTGATGGCGGAGGCCATCGAGCAACTTCGGCAGAGCGGGCATACGACGATGGTCGTGCGCCGCGGTGATCGGGACCTAGGTGCCATTGGCCTGATGGACACACCAAGGGAGGCAGCCAAGGCCACGATCGAACGTCTCCGTGACCTGGGTATACGCCGTATGATCATGCTTTCAGGCGACAACCAACGGGTCGCCGACGCGGTCGCAAAGCAGGTCGGCCTAGACGAGGCCTGGGGTGATTTGATGCCCGAGGATAAGGTTGAGGCTATCAAGAAGCTGCGCGCCGAAGCTAAGGTCGCCATGCTGGGTGACGGCGTCAACGATGCGCCGGCAATGGCAAGCGCTACTGTCGGCATAGCCATGGGCGCCGCCGGCTCAGACGTTGCCTTGGAGACGGCCGACGTGGCCCTTATGGCTGACGATCTTTCGCATCTGCCATTTGTAGTAGGACTAAGCCGCCAGACCCGTTCGATCATCCGTCAGAATGTATTCGTCAGTCTGGGCGTGGTTGCGCTTCTGGTTCCGGCGACGATCTTCGGTCTCGGCATCGGGCCTGCTGTTGCCATGCACGAAGGCTCGACGTTGCTTGTCGTGTTCAACGCCTTGCGACTTCTCGCGTATCGCGAGGGATTGAAGCAATAGCAGGCTCGCAAGTGTCACCAAGCACTTGGTCGGAGGCCCGGCCGTTCAACCGACGTCCAAGCCTCCGACCCCAGGTCGGCCTTAAATGAGGCCAGCAGTCCACCCCGCCGTCTGCGCGATCACCCACAAGCCGATTACCAGGAACAGGCCCGCCGCGATCATCCGGACAATGTTGAGCGGCACGTACTTGAGCAGTTCGTGACCGACGAACACGGCCGGCACATTGGCGATCATCATTCCGAGCGTCGTGCCCATCGTCACCGGCAGGACATCGTGGAAGCGCGCACCCAACGCTATGGTCGCGATCTGGGTCTTGTCGCCCATTTCGACGAGGAAAAAGGCGATCAGCGTCGTGACGAAAGCTCCAAAGCGCGCTGGCTTATGCCCTTCATCGTCTAGCTTGTCGGGGATGAGCGTCCAGGCGGCCATTGCGATGAACGAGGCGGCGATGGCGTAGCGGAACCATTGGCCGTCAAGGATTGACGCAACTTGAGAACCCACCAAGGCCGCAAGAAAATGATTTGCAATCGTGGCCACGAAAATCCCGGCTACAATCGGTATGGGCCGTTGAAAGCGGGTAGCCAACACGATGGCGAGCAACTGGGTCTTGTCGCCGATTTCGGCGAGGGCGACCACGGCGGTAGAGGTCAGAAGGGCTTCCATGGACAGTCTCTGGGTCGGGCGGCGTTTCAGATCCAACGGACACCGATCTCGCCGCCCAACCCTGAGCGGAGATTCGGTGCCATTGGTCTCGCCCAAGCGGTGTCCCGCTTCCTTCGCACCACGGCCTCTCGACCGAGTATGTTGACACGAAGGCTCGCCCTGGCAGGCGACTGGCTACTCCCCAGATGACGCTGGTTCCCTAGACGATGGACGTGCGGCTGGCAACTAGAGATACTTGGCGAGTTCCGTCAGCTTGCCGAGTTTTTGGCGGGTCTCTGGCGACAGTGGACCGATCGCTTCTTCAAGATGATGCTCGATATGGTCGGCCACCAGCACCTTCTTCGCCTTGTCGAGCGCGCTTACCACAGCCTGAAGCTGCTGGGCAGTTTCCAGTGCATCGCGGTTGTCCTCGATCATTCGGACAATCGTCGCAAGATGGCCGTGCGCGCGTTTCAACCGATTGATCAGGTCTTTATTAGAGGCGTGGCTCATCGTTGCTTCCTGATCATGTGGTGGCGAGATGCATCCAGCCACTGAGCCCGACATAGGCGCCGACGGCCAGGATGATAATGCCTGACACGTAAGGGGCCCTGCGCACGATCTCGCCAAAGCCTGACCAGCGCTGCGCCATGTGCTTGACACTGAGCGCTGCCAGCACACCCAGCCTGGTGCGGCTCCTCTGAGCGGCGCAGACCTCTCCGATTCATGGCCTGCGGGTGTCTCGATAATGTGCCTCAGGACGTCCATCGAAATTCTCTCTCTGGTTCGTTCAGGTGGCGCTGGCAGCTGGTATTTCGGCGGTCATCCTGGCAGCCAGATCACGCGCGGTTCTTGCAGCGCCCATCAGGGTAGCCGATCCTGGGCCACTCCAGTCGCCATAACCTGCGAGCCACAGGCGCGGCTCCTTGATCGATCGCTGGCCATCGACCAACACGCGCCCATCTTCCTCGACCACACCGAGCGGCGCCAGGTGATCGAGCGCAGGGCGAAAGCCGGTGCACCAGATGATCGCGTCGACTTGCGTTTTCGAACCGTCGACCCAGACAACGCCATTGGCCGTCATCCGTTCGAAGGGGCGCACAGAACTGAGGTCTCCGCGTGCGCGGGCTTCCTTGACCGGGGGGACCATGACGATATCCCCGATGCCGCCTACCGGCGTGTCGCTCGGGCCAGCCTTCATTCGCGCGACTGCGCGTTCGAACAGGACGCGGCCATCGACATCGTCGGGCAGGAACAGCGGATCGTGGGCTGTGACCCACAGGGTGCGTGCGACGGGGGCCAGCTCCGCCACGATCTGCGCGCCGCTGTTGCCGCCCCCGACCACCAGCACCGTTTGCCCGCTATAATCCTCGGGACGGACATAATGG